>JAJFJI010000336.1 GCA_021774205.1 Nitrosomonas sp. | reverse complement strand
GTTAAACATGGTGTTGGTATTGCAGTTGCTCAGCCTGAAAATACGTGGGAAATATTGGGTGTTAATAATAAAGCACATCTAGCGGAGCTGGAGCGAGTTTATCAAAATGAATGTGCCCAAAAGCTGCTGGAGCAAGGCGTGACGCTGGCGGATCCTTCCCGGATTGATATCCGTGGCCAACTGACTTGTGGCCGTGATGTGGAGATTGATGTTAATTGTATTTTCGAAGGGCAGGTTGTATTGAGTGATAATGTCACCGTCAAAGCCAATAGCATCTTGAAAAATGTTTCGGTGTCCGCAGGTGCGGTAATCGCGCCATTTAGTCTGATTGAAGATGCTGAAATAGGTGACAACGCGCAAGTGGGACCCTATGCCAGGATTCGTCCTGGAACCCGGCTTGGTAGCAATGTTCGTGTCGGCAATTTTGTCGAGATAAAAAACAGTACCATTGGGAATGCGAGTAAGGCCAATCATTTGAGTTACATTGGTGACACGCAGATCGGGGAGAATGTCAATATTGGCGCGGGCACGATTACTTGTAATTATGACGGTGCTAATAAACACCGGACAATTATAGAAGACAATGTATTTATTGGTTCAGATACCCAGCTGGTTGCGCCGGTAACAATAACAGAAGGCGCGACTATTGGCGCGGGTTCGACCATTACCCGGAATACGCCATCGTGGAAGTTAACTTTGTCTCGGGCTAAGCAGATAAGTATTGATGGTTGGGTGCGGCCAGTAAAAAACAAAAAATAAAGCGGTCATTCATCATATCTGGACAGACTAGATTTAAATGCCATTATTGGTGCACATGATAATAGTGAAAAAAGCTAATCAAGTTATTTCCATTCTTCATGAAAACAACTAAAAAAACCGCATTGATTCAGGTATCAAATTTAATGTCGCGGGAATAAAATAACAAAAATTTTAGGTTGTATTTGTTATAAGCTTAATCTTAAAAGCCGTCGTTTGATGGTGTTTATAGCGCTGCTTTTAGCATCATAGCGAAAGCCACCTATCAGGTGAATATGGGTTATATCTGAGTATGTGCTTATAGTTCTATATAGTTGCATATAACTTTATTGCGATCAGCTGCGGTTCTTAGAATAATACAAGGAAGATGGTATATGTGCGGAATAGTCGGTGCAGTTGCAAAAAATAATGTTGTTCCTGTTTTGCTGGAAGGTTTGCTCCGCCTCGAATATCGAGGCTATGACTCAGCGGGGCTAGTCGTCGCAAATGATGGTTTGCATCGATTGCGGACAACCGGTCGGGTGGCTGAGCTTGGTAAGCTTGCCAATGAACAGGAAACGCTGGGCGAGACCGGTATCGCACATACCCGTTGGGCGACGCATGGCGTGCCAAGTGAACGTAATGCGCATCCGCATTACTCTGGGCGGATATCAAAAATTGCGGTGGTGCATAATGGCATTATTGAAAACTATGAAATTATGCGCGAGCAGCTTCAGGCCGAAGGGTTCGAATTTGTTTCTGATACCGATACTGAAGTCATCGCACATTTGATCGCATTCAATCTACAACAAATCCCCGATTTATTGGAAGCAGTTTGTGCGTCTATTTCCAAATTGCAGGGTGCCTATGCCATTGCGGTGATGGAGGAGGCCCGGCCAGGGCGAATAATCGCTGCGCGCAATGGCGCACCACTTTTATTGGGTCTGGGAGATACAGGCAATTATGCGGCGTCCGATGCGTCTGCCTTGTTGCAAGTAACCAAAAACATGATTTATCTTGAGGAAGGCGATGTTGCCGAATTAACCAGCGATGGGTATCGTATCGTCAGTTGCCTCAATGGAAAGATAGATAAAGAAATTACGCGTGCTGTCCACAAAAGCAATTTGACGAGTGAAGCGATTAACTTGGGTCCTTATGCACATTTTATGCAGAAGGAGATTTTTGAGCAACCGGGCGCGGTCGCGAATACGCTGGAGATGGTATTTAATGCCCAATCGATTTCACCCAGACTATTCGGCAATGATGCAGAAAAAATTCTCAGCCAGATTGACAGTATACTGATACTTGCTTGTGGTACCAGTTACCATGCCGGACTTGTTGCAAGCTATTGGTTGGAGACAGTCGCAGGGTTGCCTTGTAATGTCGAAATTGCGAGTGAATACCGTTACCGTGATCCAATCGCAGGTCCAAATACACTGGTGGTGGGGATTTCTCAGTCAGGTGAAACGGCGGACACATTAGCAGCGTTAAATTATGCGCAATCGTTGGGACATCAACATAGTTTGTCGATTTGTAATGTGGCGGAAAGTGCACTGATACGGCAGACTAATTTACGCTTTTTAACGCGTGCCGGGCCAGAAATTGGTGTTGCGTCAACGAAGGCTTTTACTACTCAGCTGGCGTCACTACTGTTGCTCACTGTGACATTGGCAAAAATGCGTAACAAATTATCCGGTGAACGTGAGAATGAAATGATCGCGGCGTTGCGCCATTTGCCTGCCGCATTGCAGCTGGCATTGCAAGTGGAGCCACAAGTTAAAGCTTGGGCAGAAAAGTTTGCGGAAAAAAATCATGCGTTATTTCTTGGACGTGGCTTGCATTATCCCATTGCGATGGAAGGCGCGCTTAAACTTAAGGAAATATCATATATTCATGCCGAGGCATATGCAGCGGGTGAATTAAAGCATGGGCCGTTGGCCTTGGTGGATAAGGATATGCCGGTGGTGGCCATTGCGCCTAACGATGTTTTATTGAGCAAGCTTAAATCTAATTTGCAGGAGGTTCATGCGCGCGGTGGTGAACTCTATGTTTTTGCTGACGCGGATTCGCATATCCAGCAAAGTGAAGGCGTGCATATCATTCGATTAGCAGAACATGCCGGCTTACTCAGCCCGATTCTCCATACGATTCCGCTACAGATGCTCGCTTATCATGTGGCGCTTCAGAAAGGCACAGACGTAGATAAGCCAAGGAATTTGGCAAAATCAGTCACGGTGGAATAATAGTCCCAGCGCCGTTCCTATAACGGCGTTTAGACTGAAAAACCTGTTTACGTTGGTTAGGCAGTCAATGTTGATGCTTTATCCGCTGGATTCAGGGTGGTAATATTAAGCCCCTTTTATTCAGGATATAGAATCTCAATGGCAGGTCATAGTAAATGGGCGAATATTAAGCACAAAAAAGCGGCGCAGGACGCCAAGCGCGGCAAGATTTTTACCCGCCTCATTAAAGAAATAACCGTCGCTGCCCGGATGGGCGGGGCGGATGTCGATAGTAATCCACGTTTACGTCTGGCGGTAGATAAGGCATTTGAGCAAAATATGCCCAAGGATAATGTCGAGCGCGCAATCAAGCGGGGTTGTGGCGATCTGGAAGGCGTTAATTACGAAGAAATACGCTATGAAGGTTATGGTATCTCCGGTGCCGCGGTCATGGTGGATTGTATGACCGATAACAAGATGCGTACCGTCGCTGATGTACGCCATGCCTTCAGTAAACATGGCGGCAATCTTGGCACGGATGGTTCGGTTGCATTCTTGTTTAAACATTGCGGTCAATTACTTTTTGCACCGGGTACGAATGAAGAAACATTAATGGATGTAGCGCTGGAAGCCGGTGCTGAAGATGTGCTTAGTAATGACGATGGCAGTCTTGAAGTGGTCACAGCGCCTTATGATTTTGTTGCTATTAAGGCGGCGCTGGATAAAGCAGGCCTTAATACTGAACACGCCGAAGTAACCATGAAGTCAACCAATGAAACGATTCTAACCGATGATGATGCGGAAAAAATGCAGAAATTACTGGATGTCCTGGAAAATCTGGATGATGTGCAAGCCGTTTACACAACAGCCGTCATTGACGAGTAAATTTCGTATTCGGCAGGTGATAAAATCCGTATTCTCGGCATAGATCCTGGGCTTCGTATTACCGGTTTCGGTATCATCGAAAAAACGGATGGTCAATTGACCTACATCAGTAGCGGCTGTGTTAAAACATTGGATGAAGCGTTGCCACACC
>JAJFJI010000335.1 GCA_021774205.1 Nitrosomonas sp. | reverse complement strand
TCGGTGCATATGGTTATGCCTGTGAGCATGCAACTAATAATGATAGAATCTGCGTGCTAGGGTCATTTTATACGGTAAGCGCCATATTGCAAAATCAATGGGCGATAAAAAGGCAAGGACAAAATCAGGTATTGTAAATGGCAGATAATATCAGTGAAGAAGAGTTATTACTAAGAAAGCGTGCCAGAAGACGTTTGGTCGGTGCAATAGCATTGGTGATTGTGGCAATCATTATTTTACCAATGATTTTTGATGAAGAGCCCGAGATATCGCAGCATGAAATTGCCATTCGACTTCCTTCTGAAGCACCAATGAGCGAACCTGCACCATCAATAAGCGAACCCGCACCATCATTGCAGGATCATGATGAGTTGTCTGCTGACGTTCAGTTTGAAGAAATTATTGAAGATGAAGAAATGGTGAGTGCAGATGAGCCATTTGCATTCGAACCTGTGGCCCCTTCGCAACTGGATACTGATCCAGTTGAAAAACTGGATCAACAAAACGATATTCCTGTTCCAGCTGTTAAACCACAGAAAAAAATTGCTGCTATTGGCGCAGAACCGACCCACATAGACCGAACACCAGTTTCCAACGTGAAAGAATTTGTTGTGCAGTTAGGTGCATTTTCTGATCATTCCAAGGCCAGGCATCAGCAGCAAAATCTTGTATCCCATGGAATTAATGCCTACACAGAAACATTGATGACCAACAACAAAGAGATGATGCGAGTGCGTATTGGCCCTTTTTCGACGCGTAGCGCTGCGGATCAGGAACTGTTAAAGCTGAGGAAGCTGGGGCTTGATGGTGTTGTAACGGCCAAGTAGCATATCAATTATTTCTGTTTTGCAATAAAACATCTATATTCGTTACTCACTCTCTAATGACCATCTTTGATTATGTCGTTCTGGGCATTATTTTAGTATCGGTATTGCTAAGTATCATACGTGGATTTGTACGGGAATCATTGTCTTTAGCCGGATGGATCGTAGCATTTGTAGTTGCTAGCTCTTTCACGGTGGATTTTGAACCCATGTTACCCGCTGAAATCGGTGGCGAATCATTACGATTATTGGCTGCATTTGTTGTGCTGTTTCTGTCTGTTTTAATAGTTGCAGTGCTCATTACAAAATTATTGTCGGCGTTGATAAAAAACGTGGGCCTTGGTTTTATTGATCGGTTTCTGGGCGCAGCTTTTGGTTTTTTGCGCGGATTATTGGCTGTAACGGTATTGATATTGATAGCTGGCTTAACCGCATTGCCACAACAATCTTTTTGGCAACAGGCGCTATTGAGCCAGCCGCTAGAGAGCGTTGCGATTAAAGTAATGCCTTGGTTGCCAAAAGGTATTTCCAGCCGGATTGATTTTGAAGGGAACGAAAATTATCAACGCCATTGATGGCTTCAAATTTTAGTGAATTTAGTGTTACGGTTTAATTTTCAGTTCTTGAATATTTAATTGATCCGGGTATTTTTTACGGAGCATATTTATGTGTGGAATTTTGGGTATTGTTGCAAAATCGCCAGCCAATCAGTTACTTTATGATGGCTTGTTAATGTTGCAGCATCGTGGACAAGATGCGGGCGGTGTTGTTACAGCTGAGGAAAACACATTTCATATGCACAAGGGTTGCGGCATGATACGGGATGTGTTCCGGACCCGAAATATGCGCGTGCTAACGGGTAATATGGGGATTGGTCACGTGCGTTACCCAACCGCTGGATCTGCGAGTTCTCCAGCCGAAGCGCAGCCGTTTTATGTCAACTCTCCATTCGGTATTGTATTAGGGCACAATGGCAATCTCACCAATGCAGCACAATTGAATCAGGAATTATTTCGTGCCGATTTGCGACACGTTAATACTAACTCTGATTCTGAAGTTTTACTAAATGTTTTGGCGCATGAGTTGCAGGGGAGTACAAGCGATTATCAGCTTGATCCTTCTGCTATCTTTAACGCAGTTTCCGGGGTGCATCAACGGTGTCAGGGCGCTTATGCAGTGGTAGCAATGATCGCTGGTTATGGTTTGTTGGCTTTTCGTGATCCTTTTGGGATTCGTCCAATGGTATTTGGCGCGAGGGAGACTGACCAGGGTACTGAGTATTTGGTTGCATCTGAAAGTGTCGCATTGGATACACTTGGGTTCAAACTGATTCGAGATGTTGCGCCCGGTGAAGCGATATTTATTGATGGCGATGGTAATTTTTACAGTAAACAGTGCGCCAGCAACACTTCTCTAAATCCTTGTATTTTTGAGTATGTGTATCTTGCGCGACCTGATTCGATGATAGATGGTATTTCGGTATATGAAACCCGGCTTAATATGGGTGAGAGTCTGGCCGATAAAATTGCTAAAAACATGCGGCATCTAGATATTGACGTCGTCATACCAATTCCGGATTCCAGCCGTCCCAGCGCTTTGCAATTAGCTAATTGTCTGGGGATAAATTTTCGAGAGGGCTTTGTAAAAAATCGTTATGTTGGCCGCACTTTTATTATGCCTGGGCAACAGCAACGCAGAAAGTCCGTTCGTCAGAAACTTAATGCAATGAGTGTGGAATTTCGCGGTAAAAATGTCATGCTGGTTGATGATTCTATTGTGCGTGGCACAACCAGCCAGGAAATTGTCCAGATGGCGCGGGAAGCGGGTGCACGCAATATTTATTTTGCGTCTGCGGCGCCACCTGTTCGATATGCAAACGTCTATGGAATTGATATGCCAACCCGCCAGGAATTGATTGCGACTGATCGCGATGAAGAACAAATTTGCCAGGAAATTGGTGCAGATTGTCTGGTTTTTCAAGACCTTGGTTCTCTGAAAAATGATGTGTCAAAAGTAAATCCAGCCGTTACAAATTTTGAAACTTCTTGCTTTGATGGAAATTATATATCGGGAAATGTAACGTTAGAATATTTGAATGCTATCGAGTCACAACGTAATACCGGTTTGATAAAGATAGGTCGAAACGGGAGCACTCAGTTGGACTTAAGTCTTGCGATGACGGATTAACAAAAACTTTATTCGAAATACTCTAATTTTTTTAATAAGGACTGGCGTGTCTGACGATCTTGAATTAGAAACATTAGCATTACGGACAGGGATTCACCGTAGCCAATTTAATGAACATTCCGAGGCAATGTATCTTACCTCGAGTTTTGTTTTTGACAGTGCAGCTCAAGCCGCTGCGCGATTCTCTGGAGAAGAACCTGGTAATATTTATGGGCGTTTTACCAATCCGACGGTAACAGCGATGGAAGAGAGGCTTGCCGCACTAGAAGGTGCTGAAACCTGTATTGCCACTTCTACTGGCATGTCGGCAATTCTTTCGTGTGTAATGGGACTACTTTCGGCGGGTGATCATATTGTTGCTTCCCGAAGTTTGTTTGGTGCTACGGTTAACCTATTCAACAATATTCTCAAACGATTTCAAATTGAGACCACATTTGTATCAGCGACCGATGTTGCCGAATGGGATGCAGCGATCAGGCCAAACACAAAGCTTTTCTTTCTGGAAACGCCGTCTAATCCATTGACCGAGATTTCTGACATGGCGGCATTATCTGCAATAGCGAAGAAAGCGGGCGCATGGCTTGTCGTCGATAATTGCTTTTGCACGCCAGTATTACAGCGGCCACTAGAATTCGGTGCTGATATCGTTATTCATTCCGCGACTAAATATCTTGACGGGCAGGGTAGAGTACTGGGTGGCGCAGTATTGGGGTGTCGTGATTTATTAATGGAGGGAGGGGTCTTTGGTTTTTTACGGACTGCCGGACCAACATTGAGTGCTTTTAATGCCTGGGTAATCCTAAAAGGCATTGAAACACTAAAAATACGTATGGATGCACACTCGGCACATGCAATGGATATCGCGTGCTGGCTGGAAAAGCAACCAAGCGTATCCCGGGTATATTACCCTGGTTTGCCTTCGCACCCGCAATATGAACTCGCTAAGCACCAACAAAAAACCGGGGGCGGTATCGTGACGTTTGAAGTCAAGGGTGGTAGAGCAGCTGCCTGGCGGGTTATAGATTCCACGCAATTGATTTCAATCACGGCTAATCTGGGCGATGCTAAAAGTACATTGACGCATCCAGCAACAACGACTCATGGTCGTATTAGTCAGGAGGCACGTGATGATGCAGGCATTACCGAGGGCTTATTGCGCATTGCAGCCGGACTGGAATCAACGCGTGACATTAAAGCTGACTTGGCAAGGGGTCTACTATCATAACTTCATTAGCGTTTACTGCGTAACACGATCAATCAGTCAACCCGAAAGCTGACTGATGGAAGTACTCGTACCACGTCAAGCTAGTATGAACGCCAAAAGGAAGCGCCCAGATAATCCAATCCTACGTCGTGACCTTTAAAAGGGCTAGCCAATCTATGCAAACCACGCCAAGTCTTGAATCCATCTAGGAACGTTGAACCCATCAATACTAGCTTGACGGCGTACTGACTAGGCCATTAAATAACGACCGCTTTCTGGATAATGACATCTTCCAATGGAACATTCTGGTGACCATTGCTATCGCCGGTTTTGACTTTCTTGATTTTATCTACGACGTCTTTCCCTTCTATGACTTTACCAAAAACACAGTAACCAAAACCTTGTGTTGTTGAAGCGCTGTAATTAAGAAATCCATTGCCGGCAATGTTGACGAAAAATTGTGCGGTTGCGGAGTGCACATCGGATGTGCGTGCCATGGCAATGGTATAAGTATCATTTTTAAGGCCATTGGCAGCTTCATTTTGTATTGGCGCGCGCGTTGGTTTTTGCTTCATTCCCGGTTCGTAACCACCACCCTGAATCATAAAGTCGTCAATGACGCGATGAAATACTGTGTTGTCATAATGCCCGCTATTTACATAATCAAGAAAATTCTGCACCGATATTGGTGCTTTCTCATTATCTAATTCAAGTGTAATAACACCGTAATTAGTGTGTAATTCAACCATATTTATCCCTTGTTTTTAGTAGGTAACAATATTGTTCTACAGCTATTGAAATTAAGCAGTAGAGATCTGAAGTATACTTTCTTGTTATTGTTGATCATTTGGATCTGCAAGGACGGTTGAAACAACCTCGATATTTTCAATGAGTATCATATTACGTGGAACATCACTTCGGAATGATCCGCCCGGACCGGTTGGCGTTAATGCGATCTGTTTGACGACTTCCATCCCTTCGATTACTTTGCCGAAAACGGTATAACCGAAACCGCGTTCAGTTGGCGCCGAGTAGTCCAGAGAAGCATTGTCCGCAACATTAATAAAAAATTGGGTGGTCGCGGAATGAGGATCTGAAGTTCGCGCCATGGCAATGGTGCCAATTTGATTCTTGAGACCATTCGCCGCTTCATTTTTTATCGGTTGTCTGGTTGGCTTCTGAGTGTAGGTTGGGTCAAAACCCCCACCCTGTATCATGAAATTGGGTATGACACGGTGGAATATGGTATTTTTGTAAGAATCATCCGCTACGTATTGTAAGAAGTTTTCGACCGTTTTGGGCGCTTTGTCGGGATAGAGCTCGAGCGTAACAATGCCAAGGTTGGTTTTTATTTTAACTTCTGGGTTATTTGCATAAACGGTTATGCTGAAAAAAAATGTCATTAGAACAAATAGTTGAAGAATACGCACGTGAGCTCCTGTGAAAGTAAATGAAATAAGCAAATAAAGATCTTGATATTCGTTATGTTATAATTTTCCGGCTTAAGACCTGTTTTCCCGGTAATGTTAGGGATTCTATCAAGAAGACAGCCTGCTCCACAATCTCCCCACCAATATCATCATGCTTAAAATTTACAATTCGCTCAATAGAGCAAAGCAAAAGTTTGTCCCACTAACACCAGGAATCGTCAAACTATATGTATGTGGTATGACGGTATATGATTACTGCCATCTTGGCCACGCCCGCGTATTGGTTGTTTTCGATATGGTTGTCCGTTGGCTTAAAACAATCGGCTTTAACATCACTTATGTCCGTAATATTACTGATATTGACGACAAGATAATTCAACGTGCATTGGATAATAATGAATCCATTGAAACCCTCACGGATCGTTTTATTCGAGCAATGGAAGAAGATGCTGCTGCGCTTGGAGTTGCGCGACCTTCACATGAGCCGCGTGCAACGCAGTATGTGGAGAGCATGGTTTCAATGATTGAGACTTTAGTGGCCAAAGGACTGGCTTATCATGCAGGTAACGGCGATGTATATTTTTCTGTTCACAAATTTCCAGGTTATGGAAAGCTTTCTGGTAAGTCATTAGAAGATCTACGAGCCGGAGAACGTGTTGACATAGATCGAGATAAAAATGATCCACTGGATTTTGTATTATGGAAAGCAGCGAAGCCGGGAGAGCCTTGTTGGGATTCGCCCGGGGGAAAAGGCCGTCCTGGCTGGCATATTGAATGTTCGGCAATGGGCGAGCAATTTCTAGGCGAACATTTCGATATTCATGGTGGTGGGCAAGATTTGCAGTTTCCTCATCATGAAAATGAAATTGCACAAAGTGAGGGTGCGCATGACCATCCTTTCGTGAATTATTGGATGCACAATGGTTTTGTGCGTGTAGATAATGAAAAAATGTCCAAATCATTGGGCAATTTTTTTACGGTTCGGGAGATCCTTAAGCGCTACCAGCCGGAAGTTGTCCGTTACTTTATCTTGCGCGCTCATTACCGCAGCCCATTAAATTATTCTGATCAGCACTTAAACGATGCAAAAAATGCACTGGATCGGTTATACACTGCATTAAAGGGTCATGATATTTCTAATGCTAAGATAGATTGGAAAGATGATCAGGCGCAATCATTCATGTCAGCGATGAATGACGATTTCAATACCCCGGAGGCTATTGCCGTATTATTCGATATTGCAAGTGATGTTAATAAATCCGGGTCAATTCAAAAAGCTGCATTACTGAAACAACTTGGAGATGTACTAGGATTATTGCAACAAAATCCACAAGATTATCTGCAGCAGCGTATTGCTGCGGCAGATGAGACACTGTTTTCGCCTGAAAAAATTGAGCAAATTATTTTGCAGCGCTTAAATGGAAGAAAAGCGGGTAATTATGCTGAAGCAGACATGCTTCGAGAAAAATTATTCGATGCAGGAATTATTCTTGAAGATGGGCCTCAAGGAACAACTTGGCGCCGCCAGTAGCCTAGTACTCCTTCAGCTTGAGATTTACGGATACAGTTAGCTTTTCAGTGTTACTGGCAAGGCAGATCTTGCAGGCAATGGTAAATATTCCATTGCTAAGAGAGCTAACGCCGCCCTGCCAGCGGCGCTGAAAAGCTAACCTACAGGGCGATCACAAGATGTCCCTCTCCTACGTTGCAGCACTTGCCAATGGAACAACCATTGACTGCGTGCTGCGCCTTGCGTCGAAACATCTTGTAATCGTTGTATCTGCGAATATCATGTTGAAGGAGTACTAATATACAACCCTACTTGCCTTCAAACTGGAAAAACTCGTTATTCCGTATTCTCGCCGATACGCCACAAGTAAAGCGTTGATCCGGTAAAATCATTGAGTTCCAAGGTCTTTTCAGGTTTAACCCCGGGAATTATAAAACTATTGCTAATAAGAATGCTACCAGGCTGCATTTCACGGCATGCTTTGTGCCATAGTGTTTGCATCGGCACCGGTGAAAGATAGGCGTAAACAACGTCATAAGATGAGAGATTATGTTTCCAAAAGTTGCCCCATTGTATTGTCTTATTAGGCGTTGAAACTATTGCTTGTAATTTCCCAAGTAGAAAGGGTATGGGTGCGGCCTCGATACCGTGGAAACTTCCATTTGGCCGGATTTTACTCAGATTGTTTAATAAACCGCCGCATCCGCAACCTAAATCAATAAAGGAAAATTTTTTTTTATTGGGTAATAGCGAAGCCAATGTTTTGGCTGCTTCTTGACTGGAAAGATAGAGTGGGACTTGTGTTTGATATGTTTTTCCAAATATCAGCGCGATAACAAGAAAGGCGCCAAAGAACCAGAGTGGTGATAAAGAAAGCGCCAAGGTCGCCACTAATGCCGGGGTGAAAATCAAATGTATGAGAAACCACCATATTGGCATTTTTAATTGGTGGCTGATAGTTGCGGCAGTAACCCCCTGCAATACCGCCCATTCAAACATAGTCAATTTTTGCAGTGGTAGGGTGTTTGCTACTAACAACATCGTACATAACGCCAGCAGCTGGACCAGTAACGCTACAAAAGCAGGGGGCAGGCGTGTTAAAGCCGAAGTAGCTTTTTTCGTGCTTAAAAAATTATTGCGAAATGACGTTTGCATGGCTTAACGATTCTTTGGTAAGTTTATCCTGATTGTCAACTGTTATGCTTTGCGGATCTTTAGTTATCGCTTGTTCGGCTTTTTCATTCATCACGATAATGCTAATCCGGCGGTTAATCGGGTTAATCGGGTCGTTTTTATCAAATAATACGGCTGAAGAAAGCCCAACTACGCGAAGCACTTTCTCCGGGCTCATTCCACCAGCAATCAGTTCC
>JAJFJI010000334.1 GCA_021774205.1 Nitrosomonas sp. | reverse complement strand
ATAAGGGTGTGCCGCTGGATCGAGCTGGTTGGTGAATAGCTGAATTACGCCATCACCACAGAACTCATCGGGTGGAAGGCTGATGTTGTGTATTACCAATAGAGAAATGTTACACCCTGACGGACGTTCGTCATAATTGGGTGATGCAATAAATAAAGCGGTGTCGAGATGACCGGATGCGTCAATTAGCATGGTTTAAAGAAAATTTAAGTGTTAATTCATGGCATATTAGCAAAATCAGACAGCACAACAAAATTAAGACGTTAAGGCAGCTTAATAATGAGCCCGGGAAAATTTATAACACTGGAAGGAATAGATGGTGCAGGCAAGAGTACACAGCTTGCATGGATCGTTGATTTTTTGCAGGGTAACGGGGTGAATGTGGTGGTGACGCGGGAACCAGGCGGAACGCCGCTCGGCGAAGAATTACGCACACTCTTGCTGAATAGTAGCCTGACCATGCACCCAGAAACTGAGGCGCTGCTGATGTTTGCCGCGCGACGGGAGCATTTGGATAAAGTTATTTTTCCTGCATTGTCGCGGGGCGATTGGGTAATCTCGGACCGATTTACCGATGCAAGTTTTGCCTATCAAGGTGGCGGAAGGCAAGTTGGAATAACCAAACTCGAAAATTTGGAGCAATGGGCGCAAGGCGTGCTTCAACCCGATCTGACACTATATTTTGATGTGCCCGTTGAGTTGGGTCAGCAGCGAATCGCTGGCATCAAATCGGCTGATCGTTTTGAAAAAGAACAAACGGAATTTTTTCAGCGTGTTCGGACAGCCTATTTAGCCAGGGTTGAAAAATATCCTGAACGGATGCTTCTGATTGATGCCAGTCAGTCGTTACAAAAAGTTCAGGAAGCGATTAGACATATCATGGAAAAGGTTTTCCCTTTAAAGTGACGATGAGTAATATTTATAGCTGGCAACATAAGCTCTGGCAAAAGCTAACACAAAACCATCGCTCTAGCGCACATGCTTTGCTACTAAAGGGAAGAGCGGGAATTGGTAAACTTGATTTCGCGCTTAATCTCAGCAAATTTCGTTTATGTGAAAATCCATCACCAATCGGTGAGGCTTGTGGCGCATGTCTGAGTTGTGGTTGGTTCGAGCAAGGAGGACATCCTGATTTCTATCAGGTTGTGCCTGAAGCTTCTTCAAATTTAACTGGTGAAACTGCAGTTGCTAGCAGTGTAAAATCAAAGAAAAAACCTAATCAACAGATTAGTATTGCACAGATTCGTGCTTTATCTGATTTTGTCTATATGACAGGCCATCAGCGTGGCCAACGCATTGTTTTAATTTGCCCGGCGGAAACCATGAATACCGCCGCTGCCAATGCATTGCTGAAGAAATTAGAAGAACCACCTCCCCATGTGTTATTTATTTTGGTGGCACACCGTCCACAACATTTGCCAGCAACTATTCGCAGCCGATGTCAACTTGTTAATATGCCAATACCAGACATTGCGCAAGCAACGTGCTGGTTAAAACAACAGGGTGTAAATAAACCGGAAGTTTGCCTGGCTGCCGCAAGCTTTGCGCCACTTTTGGCATTAACATTTAATGAGCAGAGCTATGTAACTCAACACGACGCATTTATCGAACAAATCAGTGGACCGCAAAAAATCAGTCCAATTGAACTAGCGGAAAAAATGCAACAATCTGAATTGCCGGTCGTCGTTAGCTGGATGCAAAAATGGTGTTATGATCTGCTAAGCTTCTGTTTAACTGGTAAAATACGTTATCACTTGTCCAAAATGGTGGCTATCCGGACTTTGGCTTCAATAATCGACACCAAGGCGCTGGTTGCGTTTTTACGTACATTGCTATCCTCGCAACAATTATCACGCCATCCATTAAATCCTCGTTTGTTTCTTGAGGAGATATTCTTTACTTATGCAGCTTTGATGGCTCCGAATAACGTGGAATGAGGATTAAAAGCGCCGGTGCTTTATACAAAAGATTGGATGAGATATGGTGATTTTCATGGAGTCCAACGTTTTGTAAAAAATGAAGGAATAGAGAGTAAAAAAGGAGGGAACCATCTCAGTCTGGTCGACTTATCCATAGCATTGTAGTACGCTGTCTTGCTATAATACCATGTCAATTTAAACCCGGCGCCAACAGTGGTTGAATTACTTATAGAAAAGCAGGGGTCTGTAATCACCCTAATATTAACCTAACGAGAAAAGTACGATATGAATAAAGGTACAGTAAGGTGGTTCAATGCAGGCAAAGGTTTCGGTTTCATCGCGCCAGACGATGGAGGGGAAGATCTATTCGTGCATCATTCTGAAATCAAGAACTCAGACGGCTACGCCACACTCAGCGATGGCCAGAAAGTAGAATATGAAGTCGGACAAGGCAAAAAGGGGCCGTGTGCAAACAACGTTACGCCAATCTGATTGTATTACTCAGATTAACGTACTTTAATAATCGGGTGCCGGATAATAGTTACACAGAAGGGTTCTGTCGCATTAAGCGAGATCATCGATTCCTTCGTTTAGACTGTTGACATTGAAAAGACGGTGAGGCTACATGCTGGCGGCAAGAGGAATGTAATTTCCGATCGAGGTGGTTCTTCTGGTCTCCATCCGCTGGTACGCGGCGTATCCGTTAAGTAGCCGGCACTTGTAAGAAATGATGTAGGCGTGCGGTGTATCTGTGGATCATTCTACAGTGAGCCGTTGAGCGATCCGGCTTTTACCATTACTGGAAAAGATTTTCAGAAAGTATAAGCGCCCGGTTGGAGGGAGCTGGCGGATGGATGACAAAGTCAAAGGCGCCTGGGAATAGCTCTACCGCGCAGTGGGCAGGGATGTTAAAACGATCGACTTTCTATTAACGGCCAAGCGCGACAAGGCCGCTGCTAAACGCTTTTTTGACAATGCCATGCAAGCCAATGGCGTTCCTGAAAAGGCCGCGATGGACAAAAGTGGTGCCAATAAAGCGACGATTAATGAGATCAAAGCCAACAGGGAGACATACATGGTGGTTTGTCAAATCAGACATCTCAATAATATTGTAGAACAAGACCATCGAGCAGGGAAGCGATTAACAAAACCAGTGCTCGGATTCAAATCTTTTCAATCAGCTAAAAACATCTTGGTTGGCATTGAACTAATACACATGATTCGCAAAGATCAGATGATGATGGCGGGAGCTGACAAGATGTCTTTTGCTGAGCAATTTTATGCGCTGGCACAATAAATCCATCTAGTGACAGAAGCCGGTACATCTGCTCATTTGAAATATACATTTTTACAGTTAATGCGACAGAATCCAAATTAAAGGCTTGGCGAATAAACAAGCAGTTTCTATTGCGATATAAGAATACTCCTGCGGTCTACCTCGGACGAAAGTCGACTATCGCCTCTTCAGGAAACCAGATTGTAAAGTCAACTCGCTGCCGTAGCCCATTGTTTTAGTCATGCCAGTTTGTCACTTTAATGATCTCCACAAAGTTGTTACTGCGGTTACTCTTTGTCCATTGTCATCAGGGGCTGTATTAGCTCAGTAAATGGCATCCATTGGTTCAGTATATAACCGGATGCATGCAACCCAGCAATTCTTCAAGGTTGACTGTGGCAATTCCGGACGTAATATCTGACATGGCATAGGGAATAACCAACTCACCATTGTGAATAATCGCGCCGCAGGAATAAAGTACGTTAGGGACATAACCTTCCCGCTCTGTTTCGTGAGGCGTCATAAACGGCTCTCTCATGCGGGCAACAATTTTTGTAGGATATTCAAGATCTAATAATATGGCGCCGAGACAATACTGGCGCATGGGGCCTACCCCGTGGGTAATGACCAGCCAACCTTGTTCGGTTTCCAATGGCGAACCACAGTTTCCGAGTTGGATGAATTCCCAGGGATAAGTCGGCTCCTGGATGATGCTGGATTCCTGCCAGAAGTGTAAATGGTCGGAAAACATGATGCGATTATTTTCTCCATCCTGCCGAGAAAGCATGACGTACTGACCGTTAATCTTACGGGGAAATAGGGCCATGCCTTTGTTTTGGACCGCTTTCCCGTTCAGCGTGATTATCTTGAACTTGATAAAATCACTAGTCTCGATCAGATTTGGCAAAATGCTAATGCCATTGTAAGCTGTATAAGTCGCATAATAGGTAATTCCGCCATTGTCATCTTTGAACCTCACAAATCGGGCGTCTTCGATACCACTGCTTTCATTTTCGGAAACCGGAAAAATAACCCGTTCGGATATTCTGTGATCAGCGCTGAAGTTGAGCTCATAATTTGAGTTGGCCAGCCACAGGATAGTATCAATCGTGTCGTTATAATTATTACTGGCACCATAGTCAGTGATGGTATTGTGTAATTCAGCATGGCTAAAATTTTCAGGCAGCTGGTCCAGTATCCGTGCACTGGTCTCATCAGCAGCTCTCATTTCAAGCAACTTCAATTGAAAAAGATGCCGGTCATAAACCGGGTTGAGTTGATAATCTGGCGTTTCAACATATTCGCTAGGCGTGTCAAAAATAATGGTATCTTTTTCATCAATCTCGCCACTCCGGAAAACAATCGATGATATATGTCCTTCACCGGTTGCACGAAGACTCATAATGAAACGGAGGTAACCTTCAGGGAGGTGACTTTGGTCGGGATGTAATACGATTGAGGGATTAAAAAGTGCCGCCGATTCAGTGGAATATTCCATTGTGAAATAAGAGCCAATTAGTAATTTCTTGGTTTCGCTGATTGAATGACTATCTGGAATATTACTAGCTACCTCATCAAAATGGCGTAACAACACCCGTCTGATATCTTTATGCCGACCAAAAAAATCTATAAAAATTTTAGCCATTAATATTTCTGAAGAACTTTCAGACAGGTTGATAACCCGCGTTATGATTTTCAGAATACGACTTTTGTCATGAGGAATGTACAGGCGTGTGATAACACGCGAGGCATCACGATGAATTTTTGTTTTTTTTCGTTTAACATGCGGCATCTTGCCTATTATCATACTATTATCCATATTGGGGGTTTTTATTGCTACTGTAAATTATTGGCTGCTGTCGCAATATTTTCCTAAAACTACATTGTCGGCCCTGAAAAAAGTCCAAATAAAAGATATTTCAGAGAAACACATTTATGAAATGGCTGTCAGCCAGATTGTATTTTTATATGCTTTGAACTTCTATTATTTTATTCGAATGCCTGTATTTTTTTCTCTGGGAAAAAGAGCTAAAAAATGGCCATCAGCTATTTATTCAGATTCCACGCAGCCGCTGTAGCATTAGCAGGTTGACGTAGTCACCTATTGGCATCTTTCAGGTAGTTTTTTGCTAACCTGAAGTCTGATTTTAAGTGACCAAAGATGCGTTCTATTGCGGCCCATCTTTTGCACTGTTTTCGCTTTTTATCCTTCTGGTAACGAATATCTTTCTTTAGCGCTTTTTTCGGCAGTATGATCAGGGTTTCATTGACCTTGCTTTTGCCGCGACAGCCGCGGTCACATACGCCTTGTTTAGTTACTTTTCCTCGTGATGTTTCAATGTGGGCCAGTATCTCCGGCAAGGTATGACTGTCATGCAAGTTCTGTTCATGACTGACAACACCCACAATCTGATTGCTTTTCGCAGTACTGGCGATGGATACTTTTCTGCCATATTCATATTGCTTGTGGTCTTTGCCTTTGGCAATGCAATACACCTGGGGTCCATGCAAGGAATAGATTTTGTTCTTGCCCTTGGGTTGCTGGCTCAGTACCTGTTCGTACACCAGAAAATCGCGTGCTTCATCACTCAAGTTCTTCAAAAGAATTCCAGGGTATGGCTAAGGACAATTTGAGCAACGGATCATTTGGATCAAGCTGTAAAAGTAAGTCCGTTCCAAATAGATTTGTTTGATGGAGAGTGCTGCTTTGAGAGAGCATCTTGTTAACTATTTCGACCAGAAAACAGTACGTTATTTTACCAATTCCGGTTGAAATGGCCGCCCAAAAACAAAACATATATTATTATTGTCAACAGCTTAAATGGCTTTTCAGGGCCGACTACATAGCTAGTCGGCTATCAGTCAGGCAACGTTCTACCAGCTCATCAATCACTGCTGTGCCGACACACATGACGCTATCAGCACCTCCCCAATAGATTTTCACCGTGCCGTCTTCTTCTGGTACAGCGCCGCAAGTAAATACAACGTTAGGAACGTAGCCAGTGACTTCCCAGGGGTCCTCTGGTTGCAGTATCCACTGATCGGATACGCCGATAATGTGTGATGGGTCTTGCAAATCATGCAGCGCAACACCCAGACGGTAGACTGCACCCGCCATGGTTTGAAAAACACCATGATAAATATGTAACCAGCCCTTACTGGTTTTGAAAGGTGGAGCACCGGGGCCGATTTTCATTTCGTCCCAATGATAAGGAACCGACTTCATGATGACCCGTGAATCACCCCAATGAACGAGATCCGGGGAATAAGAAACCCATATCGACCAGGGCGATATTTCAGAATGCGGCCGATCGAGCCGTACATAGCGGCCGTCAATTTTTTTCGGAAAAATGACGACGTTACGATAATCGGCTTGTGTGATGAGCGAGATTCGTTCGACGACATCAAAATTCCGGGTTCTCGCCAGCGCTATCCGGACTCCGTGTTTTGAATAGGCGCTGTAGGCGAGTAGGTACTCATCCTCTACCGGGCAGATCCTGAGGTCTTCGACGCCATTGGCTTCATATTCGGCAAATACACCGTTTGTTGCAGGGATCAGAAAAGGTTCGGGATCTACCGTAAAGGAAAAACCATCAGTACTTTCAGCCTTGCCAATGATAGAGCGTCCATTATGCAAATGTGATCTAAACAGCATAATATAACGACCATTATGCTTAACGATACCGGCATTATGAACCGTCGCGACGGGATAGGGAACATCCTCTCGTGTGAGAACAGGGTTATGTGGGTAACGTTTAACGATGGGGTTTTGTTGTATTTTCATAGAAGTTGTTTAAAATAATTATTACCGTTAGCCTGCCAAACGAGTCGATTCACACTCTACCAAAATCATCCTCAAAACGTTCGATATCATCTTCGCCAAAATAATCGCCTGTCTGGATTTCAATAAATCGCACATTTTCGTCATGCTGATTGGAGATCCTATGTAGTGTTCCCGGGGGAATATCAAATGATTGTCCTGGCATGGCCGCCAGGGTTTTTTCTCCTAACGTTATTTGGGCGTGTCCTTCGATGAGTAGCCAGTGTTCGGAACGTTGCTGATGCCGTTGGAGGCTCAGGCGTTTGTTTGGTAAGACCACGATTTCTTTGGCTTTATACTGGTCACTATCCGCCAGAATTTTATAATAACCCCACGGTCGGTGATTCTCCCGTCGGGTTTGTTCTAGAATCGTTTCATACATCTTAATATAGTCGTCAACCATGCGTTCGACAGTAAAATGTTGCTCAACATGAAGGCGGCAATTTTTTCGTTCGATATTGTTTATCTGCCCGACCGCCTCGACGGCCTCAGCTACGTTGTTTACCAGAAAACCGTTTTGACCATGCTCGATGATTTCAGGCATGCTACCTTTGTTGAACGCAATGACCGGTGTGCCGCAGGACATCGATTCTATAACTGATAAACCAAATGGCTCATTAAAATGAATGGGGTGAAGAAGGGCTTCTGCATTGCCGAGCAGTTGATTGCGCTGCTCTGGACCGACACTGCCAATATAGGTGATTTGTGAATTTTTTAAGTGCGGTTCAATGTGGCGGTTGAAATAGTCCTGATCCTGAATAATACCTGCCATTATCAGTTTTTTATGGCAACCTAGCGCTATCTCAATCGCCTCACGGGCACCTTTGTCGGGGTGTATACGGCCAAAAAACAACAGATAATCATCTGTTGGTTGAGGCTGAAAATCGAATTGCTTTAGATCAAGGCCGTGATGGATCGTTTTAATATAATCAAGATCAGGTGACCGGTCGGCATCACTTATGGCGACATAAAAGGCTTTGCCGTTGTATTTTTTATAGACCGGCAGAATGGCCGGTGAAGAAAAGCCGTGGATAGTCGTGACAACCGGCGTAGTGGTTTGACCCATATAGGTCAGTGGCAGGAAGTCAAAATGATTATGGATCAGGTCAAATTCTTCCGCATGATCAAAAAGTTCTGAAATA
>JAJFJI010000333.1 GCA_021774205.1 Nitrosomonas sp. | reverse complement strand
GCAGTCATGCCCAGTGTAATACCCATCAGGGAAATCAGTGAAATAAATGAGATGAAATGATTGCGACGCTTGGCGCGCGTATAGCGCAAACCAATGAAAAGTTCGTAGGGGGACACGAATTTAATATACCCAAAATAAGCTTAACATGGAAGTTTGCCACATTTAGACAATGCTTAATAGACTAGAAATATACAAATGTCTCTTTCAGGCGTATCAATAAGTCAACCAGAGAACCGTTGCACAAAAATAAAGAAGCTCATCAAAAGGTCTATGGAAGCAATTGAAGCAAGTAATTTCGATGATTTTTACAATATAAAACAATTATAAACATGATGTTATAATCATCAATAAAATTTCTTGCTGCCAGACCTGGCTTTTTAACAAATGATAAATTTTTTGTAAGAAACAATAAATCGAATTAAGATATTTTTAATCCGAAAAAGCCTGAAATCAATGCATCAATGATTATGTTACCCGGTCATGGTTTATAGGACAGCCAGTAAAACCACGATTGGAATGAGCAACCTTTTCTATCCGAAGAAGTTCCAAAGTACTGACCAGTTCTTGAAGATCAGAATATCTACACAGGTTTACGAAGTAATACATCAATTTCAGCTTAACGAAAAGTCCTCGTTGGGAGAGCGGAACTCTTTAACTAGCTTTGCCTGGTCGAAATGTTCTTTTAGATCCACGGCTGATGGTCCAAGTATGTCGCCCATTCTTTGCAATGTTTCCAGGATAAGTTCCGGTTGTTCTTCCATTCCCAATGATCCGCGATTGATTAGCGTATTACCCATTAAGCCCACCAAGATGTTTTTGGTGATATTGGAAGCGATATAATAGATTTTCATTGGCGCTTGAAGTCAACCTGTAGTAAACCAGGGCGACGCTCTGATCCCTCTAGGTTTTGAAAATTAACCATAGTTTCGAACCCTTGCTTATAAATCAGGATATCAACCAGATTTTTTCCGTTGTCATTTAAGATCAATATCGAAATCCGATGACGTAAACGTCATCAACTTGTTCTAAATCGTTTTAAAATTTTCGAACGATTCATTTATTATAATATTTTTCTAAAAGTGCTTGCCTTAAGTTTTTTTCTTTAGCTCCTCCAAACAGAGGGTATAGGAAAAATAAACGCCTCTTTTATAGGCTCCCTACCGCCGCGTTTAATTGGGCTTGAGCGTGGTGATGGTGCGCATCACAAGATGTGTACATTTACTAATATTGGGCACACAGTACGAAATCAGCTCAAATGCCAAAGCCACTTCAAGTTGCCAAAACTAAAAATTCAGGATTCAGGCTTTCAATTCACATGCTTCAAAAAGGAAAAAAAGTAAGGGCAGAGACTTCCTCCGAACCTTGGATTAATTTCAATAATAAAGGGGCGATTATCGTAAACTTTGTAATTAATACAGCATATTCCATCGAAACCTATAGAGTTAAGAATGGAAGAAAATAAATCAAGATGAGGACAATGGCATATTTTTTCATAGATTGCTCTGTCTTTGCCTTTTATAGGTGTGCCGATCTCAAAAGCATATTTGATATTTATTGCGCGCACAATATTTTGATCTTTAAAAAAGACGTGTGTTGCATATTCAGTTGGTCCAGCAATTAGCTCCTGAGTAAAATATTCCGGATGACTCAGGAACTCTGAGAGCTTCTGCTCTTGCTGTGCGTTCAAAATTATGTGGGTATTTGCTCCCCATTCGTCAATTTTCTTTTTCAAAATATATGGAAAGGTTTGTGTGCCGCCCATCTTTGGAACAAAGTCCCCAAAACCGTTTTCTGTGAGGCATTGATTAAATAGATATTTATCGTCACACAGCTGAATGGTTTTCGTGCTTGGAATTGGTACCGGATTATGCCAGGCTGGATTGTGCACCTCGTTTAAATACTTCAAGTCACGTATGGTTAATGGCATAACGAGATCGTAATCTGTGAAATTTTCAGAGGAAAGTTCACCAAAAGTGACGACATGCGGTGTAAATTGAAATCCTTTGTTGATGAAATCCTTCCATTCCTGTTTATTGGAAAACAAAATCTTCATTTTTCGCTTAGAGAATAAGCGCGACAAAAATAATTGATGCACACAAAATACTTTATTGGTAATTGCTGCGCTCAAGCGTTTCAATATGTTCAACTGTATTTTCATTCGCTATCACCTAGATATTTTTTGTAAATTGACATAAGGTCTTGCCGTTGAAATTTCTGGCACCTCTTGAATAACCTAAACCTCAATCCTCTGATAATAAAGTATTCTATATATCTCAAAAACCAGTGTTTTTTGTCCCATTCAAGAAACAAGTTATTCTCTGATTTGTGACCGCGTAGCGTTCTAAGTTGCCTATTCGACGACATTATGGATAACTTTATCGCCTTATCCTTGAACCTAGAAAATCGGCGGTTATGGCCATGCATCAAATAAATAACGTTAGAAGCGATAAATACACTAGCTATCGCCCCTTCAAGCTTTCTTTTACAGTGCTTTTATAGCCTTCTGCAAGACGCCAGCCGACAAAAGCGTGCAAGAAATAATATTTCATGTTAAGACTAAACTTGAACCCTATTAGCCTTAAATATAAGCTTGATTACGACTTATATTGTCAGTTCAACAAATTTGACTTACTAGAGGTACAACCTTTCCTTGAGCTTAACTAAAATCCTATTGAATAATGGCCCGCCTGGATGCCTACTTGATAACCGGCCACATTTGATTCGTGCCGTTAATGCCACTAAACTCTGGCAAGTGGTTTTGTTCGTACTTCGCCATTCTAAGTGCGTCCTGGCTTTCCAGATTGTTTTCACCACCGACACTTTTTTTGACAGGCTTATCCCTAGTAGTTACGAGAAATGTAGATCTGACGCAGGAAGCGTTCTTGCGACTACCCATCCGTTGATGGTTGCAGCACCTTGTTGACGTAATACCTGCGCCAATTCATTTATCGTTGCGCCACTAGTCATGACGTCATCCAGTATGATGACATGTTTGCCCGATAAATCTACGTTGCAGGCAAATGCGTTACGGATATTCTTTTTACGTTCTTGCCAAGGCAGCCCAGTTTGGAGGGGTGTATTTCTTACCCGTATGCATGAATCAAGTAGCATATTAATCTTGTGTTTCTGAGAGATATAGCGGCCAATTTCCACTGCTTGATTAAAACCTCGTTCACGTAACCTTATAGTATGAAGTGGCATCGGAATAATAAAATCTGGCGGATCTGAAATATTTATTTTTTCTATTAACAGGTTTGCCAAAATCGGCGCTATGGCAAGGTTAGACTGATACTTAAGTGAATGAATCAGTGCATCAACGGGAAAGGTATAATGAAATGCGGCTAGGATGCGCGTATAAGCAGGCGGATTTGTTAGGCAAGCGCCGCATATATGAGGTATTGTGACAGGCAATAAACATATCGGGCAGTGATTGATTGGAATTTCAGGGAGTTGGTTCCGGCAGGGATTGCACAAATCGCCCATACTGGATACACCACATAGCAAACAATTTCTCTGGGAAATCGCTTTTAGAATATTTAATTTACTGACTGAAAACATTCAGGTATAAATTGATGATGATGACAGATATTCCTTCAACATGATATTTGCGGATACAGCGTTCACAAGATGTTTCGACACAAGGAACAGCATGCGGGCAATGGTTATTCAATTGCTAAGAGAGCTAACGCCAAAAGCTAACTGTATTCGTAAATATCATGTTGAAGGAATACTAGAGTTCTAATTAACCGATGTAATTTGAAATTACAAGAATCTCGATACCCCGATAGCGAATAAATAAATTACAGGAACCAACACAAGTATGAGTCAACCCACTGCTAATTTTATTGAAAAACAACCCAATAATATCACTGACAACGTATCAGATTCATTACGATGGCCTATATCTCAAATTCAGATACTTTTGGACTTGCCATTTAATGATTTGATTTATCGTGCTCAAACAACGCATCGTCAATTTCACGTTGCCAATGAAATTCAATTATCCACGCTGATTTCTGTCAAGACAGGCGGGTGTCCTGAAGACTGCGGTTATTGTCCGCAAGCAGCACGCTACCACACCGGCGTAGATAATCAGGCAATGCTATCGCTGGAGACAGTAGTTACAGCAGCAAAAGCGGCAAAAGATCAGGGTGCAACGCGTTTTTGTATGGGTGCGGCATGGCGTGGACCCAAGCAACGCGACATCGACGAAGTAACCGGAATGATTAGCGCGGTTAAAGCGTTGGGACTGGAGACCTGTGCTACATTGGGGATGCTAAAACCGGGACAGGCCGAACAATTGAGTATGGCCGGGCTTGATTATTACAATCATAATCTTGATACAGCACCTGAAATTTATAGCGAAATCATTACTACCCGGGATTACCAGGATCGTCTTGATACCTTGGAAGAAGTTCGTAATGCAGGCATCAATGTCTGTTGCGGTGGAATTGTTGGCATGGGTGAGTCCCGTCATGCCCGAGCTGGACTAATCGCGCAACTGGCTAATCTTGATCCGTATCCAGAGTCTGTGCCAATTAATCATTTGGTGCAGGTGGAAGGTACGCCCTTGTATGGAACAGCGGTGCTTGATCCGCTTGAGTTTGTGCGCACAATTGCGGCAGCGCGAATTACTATGCCCAAGGCAATGGTAAGGCTTTCCGCCGGCAGGCGGGAAATGTCAGAATCGGTTCAAGCGTTATGTTTTCTAGCAGGCGCCAATTCGATTTTTTATGGGGATAAGCTGTTAACTACCGGAAATCCCGAAACAGAGCAAGATCATGCATTATTTGAGAAATTGGGGCTTCGTTCGCGGTAACTGGGATGTTCCCGGGGCTATCTGATCAACTCCGTATCCGTGACGAAAAAGGGTTAAGGCGGGAACGGTTAATCCTTGAGAGTCCCCAGGAAACCCATGTTTCAATTGCGGGACATGACTATCTTGCGTTTTGCAGTAATGATTACCTTGGCCTGGCCAATCATCCTGAACTGATTCAATCAGCCTGTGAAGGTGCGCATCAATATGGCGTGGGTACTGGCGCATCGCATCTCATAAACGGCCACACGGCTGCGCATCACGAACTGGAACAAGCCTTGGCGTCCTTTGTTGGTTTTCCCAAAGCATTGCTGTTTTCCACCGGGTATATGGCCAATATTGGAATCGTGACCGCGTTACTTGGACGCCAAGATGCGGTTTTTGCTGACAAACTCAACCATGCGTCACTCAATGATGCTGCGTTACTATGTGGCGCGAAATTTATTCGCTATCCACACCTTGACTTGGTTACATTAGAGCATCGATTGGCTGCGTCACATGCCAGGCGCAAACTGGTCGTGACAGACGCTGTGTTCAGTATGGATGGTGACATCGCACCGGTTAGCAGGTTAGCGGCGCTTTGTGAGAAATACCAAGCGATGTTGCTGCTTGATGATGCCCATGGTTTTGGGGTATTGGGAAAACAGGGAAAAGGCATCCTATATTCATCGGATCATGGTAATTTACACGCGCCAAATATTATATATATGGCAACGCTCGGTAAGTCGGCAGGCGTATTTGGCGCATTTGTCGCCGCTCAAACGAATATCATTGAAACATTAATCCAGTATGCACGAAGTTATATCTATACCACGGCAACACCTGCTTTGTTATCTCATGCTTTGCAGAAAAGTCTTACGTTGATTGAGCAAGAAACTTGGCGGCGTGAGAAATTGCAGCAACATATCGCATTACTCAAA
>JAJFJI010000332.1 GCA_021774205.1 Nitrosomonas sp. | reverse complement strand
GGCTGCAAATTCGGAGAAATCGGCCCAAATCCTCCCCAGTTTTCGTTAAATATACCAAATATTCGCCTCAAACCGGTGATAATTTGGCCTCGATTCTCCAAATTTTCGCTTCGAAATCATAAGTCCGACAGGCTCCTAGACAATGAAAACAAAATATTCATGCTGTGTTTACCTTGGTAATGAACTTGCACGTTATGCGTTCGGAGACGACCATCCCTTCGGCCAGCTACGCCATAGCGCTTTCAGCAAAGCACTGTACAAGAAAGCTCTTGATCAATATGTTGACATCCTGAAGCCTGTTATGGCCACACAAGAAATTCTTGAACTGTTTCACGAACATGAATACATAGAGAAAGTTAAAAACATGTCAAAGCTTGGCAGCGGTTTTCTTGACCAGGGAGACACACCGGCATTTACCGGCATGTATCAAGCATCCCTTACGGTCTCTGGTACAGTATGCAACGCTATTGATCGTCTTGTTAACAATGAATATACAAGAGCATTCATACCTATTGCTGGCCTGCATCATGCACGACGTCATACTGCAGCAGGATTTTGTGTCATCAATGATTGCGGTATCGCCATTGAATATCTACGCCATAAGCACAACATCAACAGGATTGCATATATCGATATCGATGCACATCATGGTGATGGCGTATTCTACAGTTTTGAAAATGATCCCGACCTGATTTTTGTTGATTTCCACGAAGACGGCCAATATCTGTACCCGGGGACTGGAAACATCACCGAAACCGGGAACGGCGACGCCGAAGGTACCAAGCTAAACATTCCGATGCCGCCTGGTGCGGATAATGAATTATTTATGAAATTATGGCCACGTGCCGAAGAATTTATACGCACAAGTAAACCCGAGTTTGTATTAGTACAATGTGGTGCTGACAGCATATATGGTGACCCGATAACACACATGGCTTACACCGAATATGTACATAAACATACAGTGACAAACGTTTGCCGCATTGCTAATGAGTTTTGTGGTGGCCGCGTGGTGGCGCTGGGTGGTGGTGGCTACAATCTCGACAATATCGCTAAAACATGGACTGCTGTTGTAAGCGCCATGATCGACGTGGATCAAGCCTGAGGGTTCTTCCAAGTTAACTGATCTGAGTAGAAATAGCTAAATGAATCCACAGGTCCGGGGTTCGACCCCTGGTCAGGGAACCATGCTTTTCTTAGACTTGTACAGATCGCCGTACTTTTATGTTTTAGGCTGGAGTGATGCCGAGCTAAGCTATAATTGCCACTTGTACTGACGGCATACAGAGATGCTAACACAGCTTGCCTACTGATAACATGACACAAACACATTAGAAGTGCAACTCTTTGTTAAATAATGTAGTAGAGAAACTCAAATTATTTAATAGGAGACCGAATGAAAAAACATTACCATCATCTTTCTCATAAAGATAGAATCACAACTTATAAATTTCTTTATCAAGGTTATTCAATTCTACAAATAGCCACTGTTGTTGACTATCATAAATCCGCTATTTACCGAGAGCTTCATCGTTATAGCTTTGAAATTGGACATAAGCCGGGCTAAGATGAACATTCATACCAGCCAAGAAAACAGGATCAGTTAACTGTAGCTTGTCAGCACAATATGGCGTAACAGCACATGCTTGTTATCAAAATGTTTTTTACCGAATCTGGTCAGCAATGCTTTTAAAACAGGTTGGCAATCTTCAAATCGACTTATCAGGTTTAATGTTGTCGTGATCCGCACCTCAACAGCTCCAGTACAAAGGTTTCCTGCAAGGGGAAACTATACCTCTTATGACGCAAGCTTGAGTAGTGTTTCAGGGAATTTGCTCGAACTGATGAATGCTGAACGACCCAGCATATCGAGTAATGCCAGCACCCAACTTGCCTGAGCAGTAATATTATTTCAAATTTTCCATTAGACATTTACCAATAACGATAAACTAATAGAGAAAACAATCTCTAACAAAAATTTTTGGAAGAAAGAATTACTTATTTAAGCAACAATAAATTCAAGAAATCAAAATATATTCAGTAGGTTTCTCTTGGGATTTTCATTATGAAATTCTCCTAATGGAATATCTGGGATTATTACGTAACAGAATACTATTGCTTGCCATCAAATTGTTGTTTGTTTTTCAAGGATAACTACGGAAGTTTTTTACCATTCAATACGCTGAATGCAATAATGTCATTTTTGCAAAGAAAATAGGGATACTCATTTGATTGTAAAGTATAAAACTAGTTGGGTACGATCGCTCTTTCATTTCAAAGGCAGCAGCTTTGGAGAAACCTGGCCGCGCATTCTAGCCGTGACACTAGTAGCTGCAATCGTCACGTATATCGAGTTGCACTATAATATTCAGGAATATACACTAACGACCACACCGTTTACGCTGATTGGTGTTGCGTTGAGTATTTTTTTGGGATTTCGGAACAATGCTGCATACGATCGTTACTGGGAGGGGCGCAAACTTTGGGGATCGCTTGTCAATACCACTCGCAGTTTAGCGCGTCAGGCATATTCCTTAATCGATTCGCCGCATGAAGATAAAGCGCTGCAACAGTTCAGGGAAGTTTTCGTACTGCGTGTAATCGCATTCGCTCATGCGATGCGATGTCATTTGCGCGACGAAGATCCCACAGAAGAAATTAAAAAATTTCTACCACCTGAAGATTTACGCGTCGTTATCAAATCCACACATAGGCCATTGACAATTTTACAGCAACTGGGCCATGACCTTGCCTATGCGCGGAATAAACACTGGCTCCATGAACTGAATCTTCCATTTATTGATGCGCAGTTGGTAGAGCTCTCAAATGTTTTGGGTGCTTGCGAACGCATCAAAAATACACCGATACCGTTTACTTACAATATATTAATTCGCCGCATCGTTGCTTCTTATTGTTTTTTTCTCCCATTTGGCCTGATTGAGACGACCGGAGTGGCAACACCAATTGTAGTATTTCTGATCTCGCATGCATTTTTCGGTCTTGACGCCATAGGTGATGAAATAGAGAATCCGTTTGACAAACAACCAAACAATCTAGCTCTGATGGCGATTTCTCGTAACATAGAAATCAACCTTCTTGAACTGACAAATAATCCAGACCGACCTGAGCCACTTAAACCAACCGAGGATAACATCTTGTGGTGAAGTAAGATGCCGGTCTGATCTAGGGAACTGATTATATTATGACATACTGCAAAATAGTCGCAGTACGTTATAAAATCATCTTAGGACCAAAATGGTAGACCCCATGGGCCACAGCTCCGTCCAGCGCATTTGCTAACCAATGGTTCTGTAGCTTGCCATCCTGCAAAATTCAATGCTATATCTTTTTTGGGCCTTTCACTTTCTAGAACTCTTTCTTTACACTACAATTTGAAGAAAAAGAGCATTAATTTTTCTATTCACAAATAAAATATAAATAACTGATGGAAGCCCATAAAAGAATCACCCCTATAATTCTGTTGAGGTTCAATTGGAAAACCATCCTGTTTATTGCTACGCTGGGGCTTGCAACTTGGTTAGCCAGTGTATTAATAGATTACGAGGAGTCAACATATCTTTTCCCTGGCCTGACGGTTTACGGCACTATTTTATCTCTTTTCCTGGCATTTAGAACCAATGAATCTTACAATCGATGGTGGGAAGCCCGTATTCTTTGGGGCAATTTGCTCAACACGAGTCGCATTTTTGCGCGACAGGTAATTACGCTGATAACCTTAAACCATACCAGTCATGTCAATTCACCAGAAGAATTAAGAAAGCTTCACAAGACGTTAATTTACAGACAAATTGGTTACGCCAATGCCATCAGAATGCATCTACGAGGAAAGTATGATTGGGATCAATTGGCAGCATTCATTCCGCGAAAAGAATTACTGCATTATCAGGAAGTAGCTAACGCACCTACTCAGATCAATCAAAAACAAGGGGAAATGCTGCGAGATATTTTCGATAAAGAGAATTCTAAGCACTATCGCCATATCCAATTTGACAAGACTCTGAATGAATTTTATCGAATACAAGGGGGATGCGAGAGAATTAATAACACAATTTTCCCACAGTTATATAATTTTTTCACCATGGCCTTTGTTTGGCTGTTCGTAATTTTGCTGATCATTAGTTTGGCGGATGAATTCGATTTTCAGACGTTAATTATCCGGTCAATCGTTGGTTACGTTTTTCTTACCCTAGAGAAACTTGGTCGTTCTCTTAAGGATCCATTTGAAGACGAGAGCCAGGATATTCCCATGTCGGCATTGTGCCGAACCATTGAAATTGATTTAAAACAGCAGTTGGGCGAGAATGACGTACCCAAACCTGCACAACCGGTTAATGGTATTTTGCTATAGTGCATTTTGTCTCCACGTACCATCTAAATTTAATTCCATTTGTTCCATCAGATAACACAAACAATCCTGTTGAATAATTTGTGCATCTCGCGTTAACATGGCAGGCATGAACCGGGAGCAAGTTTTAAGCGTTTTATGATCAAGAAAGAAAAGTTGCCTGATACTTCCCGCTCCCGCTCTTTTTCATCATAGGCTTTCAGTAAAACCCCGCCGCCTGATTACTGCCAGCCAAACAGTTTATCTAGGGGAGTTCATGAAAATTTAGATGATCGACCATTCTCCACCAAACGCAGATCTAATCTGCTTGATAGCCAGCAAAAGATGAGAGGGAAAATGCTAAAATTACCAGAATTGTCACAATTTGATAAGCCAAAACGAATCAAAGCTCCTTTGTTATTTCCACTGAAATCGATTCGTTTCCGACTTTTCCTGAAAGATGATTCTCCGATACTAATTGGAATCTGTCGATAGATAAATCAGTAATCCAGAATCCTGGCTACCTGCCACCTACTGCGCTTATGCTGCTGAATATATTGGACTTTATATTTTACGACAGACCTAGCCCCAGCAACTGATATTAAAAAAAATCCACTGGTTGTGTCAGGTGATCTGTAAAATATCCACCTTGAGTTACCGGGCATGGAATCAGTACATGAATTAACCAATCCAGAATCCTTCTTTTCTCACTATAGATAGTGTCGCAATGGAAAGCTTCATGGCAACTTTCATATATTTGATTCCGAACCAATAGAGACTCAATGAAAATATCACAAGAACCAAAGCAAACAGATACTGCTGCACTTGCAGTACATCCGGTAAAGTCATACCGAGAAATGGGGAAATTCATTGATGTTCCATGGCATGTCAATATAGACAATCCAACTTGGGTGCCTCCGTTGCGTCTGGAACGACGCCTGCATTATTCAAGATTTAATCCTTTTTTTAAGCACGGAGAATGGCAAGCTTGGGTGGCGTACAAAAACAATAAACCGGTTGGCAGAATTAGTGCACAAATTGATTCGCTC
>JAJFJI010000331.1 GCA_021774205.1 Nitrosomonas sp. | reverse complement strand
ATTTGAATTTGCTGCCTTTATCCAAGGGAGCACTATCCTTAGCAATTGACGCTGATGACACGCACATCCATGATTTTGAGTGGGAAATAATTCAAGCGGTTGGCCATAAAACCGATGCATTGTCAGATTCAGACCAATGAGGCAGTCTATGAAACCCATCAAAGGCATGCTTATTTATACATTTGTTATTTTTCTGACCTCTACGGTATATTTTGTCTACGCCTATCTGGCTTCCATTAGAAAATTCTCCTAATGGAAAATCTGGGCTTTAGGTAAAGAAATGCGATTCGATCTTTTGGAAACAACAACAGACGTCATCGCCGCGCTCTTAGTATGAATACTTCCAAGACTCATTCACTTGTTGCAGCCTTGTAATAACTCGTTCAATAATTAGGCATATTAAATATCAAATAAGCGTCGGTCGTGAAAAAATAAATTCAAGAAAATAATATGCAGGTAACACCCAATCCAGACTGAAAATTATCAGCATGGATGGATGAACTCGCTCTAAACGCTAACTCTTGAAAAGAGTTCAGATTAATTTAGATTAATGTCAACTACGAACAAGCAATTGAATGTGAGTGGATCGCCTTCATTCATTGTAAATTCTGACATGTCAACCATGCCAGACAGGCGTGCTCTACCTGAGCTGTTTGCAAATTTACCCGTTCCGCCAATAATTGAGTCTTCGTCACTGGCCGCACCTGTAATATGACTATATTGATGGCCATCTGCTCCAACGAGTTTAAAATCTTCTGGCACCGGTTGCACCGTCACTGCACCACGCACAATCAATGTACCTTTTATCAAGTGAAAATAGGTTGTACCAATTAAACTAACGTTGCCATTCTCCTTAACATCAACATTTGACAAACAGTCAATTCCTGTTCCAATCATTTTGTTGTTTTTCGCATTTATTAGATCAACATCAAAGCACATTGCTTCCATAGGTTCATCGCCTTCTTCCATACCCGGGACTTCCATTGGATACATGAAACCGGTACCAGCCAACTTCAGCACCTTGTGCTCTGTCTTGTTCTGATTTCCTGTAGCTTCTGCTGCAGAAACACTAAAAATCATACTAATAAAAATAAACAAAACAACAAAAATGTTAGCTCTTTTAATCGTAATCATAATTATCTCCATTCAAATCTATAAGTTATATACAAAACAAGATGTGTATATTTAGTAGCTGTATCGTGCCGACAATTCTTTTATCTGATTCTAGTAGAACCTTTTAAAATCGAATTCACCGACAAAAAACAGTATCAACGAAATCATCTTTAGCATAATTCATGCCAAATAATTATTTATTCAATAGAATCATTGCATTAAAAAATAATAGAAAAAAAGTACTCGAAGATGAGTTGTCGTCAATTACAGACAGATTTCTATACTTATAATATAAGTATCTATTTTATAGAAATTATATTAGTCTCCAAAGAGAGACAAACAGGCGTGAAAAAATTTGCAAGCCTTAAGAGAAACACAAGGACAAGGGGGAAGATGCCAAAGCGATCGGGCTTAACGGTATTAGTTTCGGGGGCTATTTGAAAGCGCGAAGACATTCCAGCATAAAGCAATAACCTATTGACTGACACCTCAATCCTTTTTTTAATGATGAAAAGAATCAGGATGCCGTATTAGTTATAAACCGACTCGCTTTTCCATCCAAGATAAAAGTGGCGAAATCGGTGGGCTTGATGACAACTTTGGCCTGACATAAGCGACCTATTTGAAACTTCAGAACTATGGTCCAGAAATATGTCTGGATAGACTGGCTGGAATAAAGCTGCCGATCAGCAATTGTTTAGCTTCATCACGGCAGCCGTTTTTTGATCTCGCCAGGGATACCATCAAAAATCTGGCAAGCTATGCATTAACGTCACGAACAATAACTCAAGAAGGAAGGTATTTTATGGGATCCAACTCTGGTCTGTTTGAAGACCAAAGCGACTGTCACGGGGATTTATCAACGCGGAGCAAAATTGAACGCATCTTGCCTAAAAACCCATCAAATGTTTTGATAATTTTTAGGGAGTGAGTAGTACAACCTAATAGGCATTATCCTTGCGTAGCACGACCCACACTGTGCGCGCAATAATGTACAAGTCCAGCAATACTGACCAATTCTGCAAGTAGTGCAGATCGAGCTCAACACGCCCTTGCATCTTCTCCAACACCTCAGTTTCACCGCGAAAACCATTTACCTGAGCCCACCCAGTAATTCCGGGTTTTGCTTTGTGACGCAGCATATAGCCTCTGATAAGTTTACGATAAAACTCATTATGAGCAACTGCGTGTGGACGAGGACCGACAATACTCATCCGCCCCTGCAATACATTAATAAATTGTGGCAGTTCATCCAAAGAGGTGCGACGCAAAAAAGCGCCAATCTTTGTGACCCGCTGATCATTTTTTTTAGCCTGCTTAACCTCTGCCCCGTCTTCGCTCACAGTCATGGAACGAAACTTATAGACAATAATATCATCACCATTCAGTCCATAGCGACGTTGCTTGAAGATAACAGGGCCAGGTGAGGTAATTTTCACAGCCAAAGCGATACACAACATAACCGGCAATAAAAGAATGAGTATTAATAAAGCAACTACAAAATCAAAGATATTTTTTACTGCGCCATCGAGGCCAGTGAACGGTGATTCGACCATCGACACCACGGGCACATCACCCACTTTATCAACATGCGCTTGCATTAAATCAAAGATATAGATATCCGGCAAAAAATAGACAGAAGTCGTTGTATCTGGCAGCTCATCCATAAGTTTCTTAATACGTGGTTGTGAGGACATTGGCAGGCTGATGAAAACGAAATCAATATTATGTTTCAGAATATATTGAACGACATGCGTCAGATCACCTAACCGCGGACCAAATCCATCTTCGATCCGGGAGTCATTGCGTTCGTCAAAGAACCCACGAAGATTTATAAACAAAAAGGGGAATTCATTAATGTGCTCGATAAGTTTCTTACTAGTATCGTTGGCGCCGATAATCACTGCAGAGCGTGTCTTCTTATCCACTCTCATGCCAGCGACAATCATGCGCATGATAAGATGACTTGAAATAAGCGCAAGCGGCGCAACAATGAACCACAATAAAATAACCTGCTCGGAATAAAACTGGTAGAAATTGGCCGCATATCCAATAAGAAGCAAGATGACGACAACAATGCCCCAGCCAATAAGTGTATCGCGGATGTATGCTAGCAACCTCCCTCTGCGCCAATTGCGATAAATGGCAGTCTGCTCGTAAACATAAGTGGAAATAAAAAAAGTAACAACGATTAATACTAAATAGTAACCCGTAAAAGTTTCATCATACACCCAGGTCAGCAGTATTAAACTGGCCCAGATGATAAAAGGGTCAAGGAGGCGCTTAAAAAAAGCGACTATTGGCAAATCATTTGCGGTCATAGTCATTAAAAGTGTAGCGTATATTGATAGTTGCTCCGTTAGCTGCCATGTTACCTAAAATGTTATTTTCAATGGTTAATTGTTTATGGTAGCCCAAAGCGCTGATCTCGACGCCGGTATAAGGCTTATAGATGAGCCCTAGCGATCCATCGAAAATCTTATTCTTGTTGCTCGTTGAAGCCAGAGTGACTCCGTCCAAGCCATTAAAATCTCGATTGTCATACAATACTTCTCCTTGCAATTTTAATTTATTCGTGATGTCCCAACTTGGTGTAAAACTTACGCCAGTATTAAGACTGAATCTAGCGTTGATAGCATTCACAGGACCGGTTTCGCGCCAAGCAGCCAGAGCCATTTGAATTTTTGCGGTAGGCCGCCAGACATAGGTTGCACGCGCATTAAACCCGTTAAAATCACGTTCGGGAAAGGAAGGACTTTTTCGTTCTACCCAGCCACCTGAAAATTGAACCCATGATTTTCCGCTCAAAAACCAATCGACAACCGCCCGCACCTCGTTTTGATTATAGCTATCATCTATACCTAGCGGATTGAAAGTAAAGTCGCCATTAATACGTCGATATCGAACGCCAGCTTTGTTAGTATCAGTCGCCCAAAAATCGAAACCAACGTCAAAAATATGCTCTTCACGATTTTGAAATTTTGTGAGGATGTTATTTGAGGTTTGATCGAAATGTGTATACCCACTGTGCATGCTCCAGTTCGGGAGAAAGCGCCAATCGCCATTAAAAAATTGGGTCTTGACAGTTTGCAAATTTCTTATTCCTGGGAAGAATAAAAACGGGGCCAGATCTTTTACATAGGTTGCCCCCATGTTGCCTTCAAATTTATCACCCAAAAACCAGTTCCAGTTGCCTTTCACATCTTGCGCATTATGGTCGTAAAAGCTGAATCTATCATAGAATGTGTGACTAAAATTCCCATCGGCGGTCAAGCGCTGCCGACTGATTTCTTTTTCAAAAATAAGACCACCCGTTATGCGCTGAGAAATATCAGATTTTTTACTGCCATTGCCATCAAAATTCTCGATATTCTGGTTGTCCCGGAGACGCAGCATGTTGTCATCAAAATTGACCTTGTAATCCACGTAGGGGCGAAACATATCGCCTAATGGCGTAGCCAATGCAGCATGGCCAAAAATTGTCAGCGAAAATAGCAGTGTTAC
>JAJFJI010000034.1 GCA_021774205.1 Nitrosomonas sp. | reverse complement strand
GTGCACAGATGAAAATTTATACCATGCTTTGATTAGGGTGTTTAGTGAACTGGTATCGCAGTGATAGCGCGAATAATCTTATCCTGACGTTGCATATCCAGACAGGTGCAAAATATACAGAAGTGGCTGGATTGCATGGAGATGCGCTGAAAATAAAACTTGCTGCTCCTCCAGTCGAGGGCAAAGCAAATGCAGCGCTAATAAAATTCCTTGCTAAAACCTTTGCCGTGTCATTACGACAGATAACCTTCAAGCAAGGTGTTAAATCTCGCCACAAAGTCATTGAAATTAGACAGTCAGTCCATGGGCCGGAGGTACTGTTTGGACAGCTGTCAGATGATTTGACGGATTAATCAGGTATTGAAATTATTTTGTACGCTTGAACAACTTAAATCTCAACTATTTGATAATCAAGTATTCTGTGTATCGCAAAAACGAGTGTTTCTATGTCTCATTCAAGAAGCAAGTTATTCTCTGATTTGTGACCGTGCAACGTTCTGGGTTGCTATTCAGACCATCGCGGTAACTGTTCCGACTGCCCATAAAATTCGTCAGTTCAAGGCGCAAAGTGTGAGTTTACACGTGACAATGATCATTTTTAACGCCGAAATGGCGGATGTTAGAGGTAAGCTGAATAGTTACATTATTTTATTTATTAGAGGAAAATAATGGAGCTCATTCTATGGCGTCATGCCGAAGCAGAGGATGGCGTGCCAGACGCCGAACGTAAACTCACCAATAAGGGACTCGGACAGGCTAAAAGCATGGCTAACTGGCTTAAGGAAAAATTGCCAGAAAATATACGCGTCATCGTTAGCCCAACCAAACGTACGCAACAGACTGCAATGGCGCTCGGTTGTGATTTCGAAACCAGCAGGGAAATTGCGCCAGGTGCTAGTGCAGATATGATTCTTGCCGCTGCAGGTTGGCCTAATGAAGAGGGCGTTGTGGTGGTGGGCCATCAACCCACATTAGGAGAAGTTGCCGCTTTATTGATTTCTGATTATCCAGAAGGGCTAAGTATTAAAAAAGGTGCAGTCTGGTGGTTCAGTTGCAAAAAAACGCAAAGTGCCAAAAAAATTGTTCTACGCACGGTTATTTCTCCTGATATGCTTTGAAAAAAAACGAATGGTACGTTTGATCCTTTTTAATAAGCCCTGTGGCGTGGCTTGTCAATTCACCGCGCAGTCTGGTCATAAATCTTTAAAGGATTTTATCCCATTACCCGGCTTTTATCCGGCCGGCCGGCTTGATGCTGACAGTGAAGGGCTAGTACTACTTACGGATAATGGCAAATTGCAGCATAGGATTAGTGATCCGAAATTTAAATTGCCCAAAACTTACTGGGTGCAGGTTGAAGGTGTACCTGATCAGGCCGCATTAAAAAATTTACGCCAGGGAGTCGTGCTAAAGGATTGTAAAACGCAACCTGCCCAGTCACGCTTAATTAATGAACCGGATAATTTGTGGTTACGTTCACCACCTATTCGTTTTCGTAAGGATATACCGACAAGCTGGGTTGAATTGATCATTACAGAGGGGAAAAACCGGCAGGTGAGGCGAATGACTGCAGCGGTATTTTTCCCCACACTACGGCTTATTCGCTACGCGATTGGCGAGTATTCGCTTGCAGGCATTGCGCCGGGTGAATGGCAATTACGACATATTTCACCCAGAAATTAATTTAACGGAATTTTTTAGCCAATTTCTTTAATGACTAAGCACTTGTTTGCCTTTAGATTTGCAATTTCTTACTTGACTAAGCACTTGTTTACCTTTAGATTGACTATACTTCCTTGCTTAGCAGAAGGAATTTAAAAGGACTTTACATATATGATTTCAGATTTTCTTAATTTAATTTCAGGGGTTGTTGATATGCCCTGGTGGGGATATATAGTCGTTACTTTAATACTGACGCATATTACGATTGCGAGTATAACGATTTATCTGCATCGTCATTCGGCACACAGAGCGCTTGAATTGCATGCTATTCCGAGTCATTTTTTTCGTTTCTGGTTGTGGCTGACAAGTGGTATGGTGACCAAAGAATGGACAGCTATTCACCGTAAACATCATGCTAAATGCGAGACTGAGGACGATCCGCATAGCCCAGTTATTTTTGGCATCAAGAAAGTTTTTCTTGAAGGCTCGGAACTGTACCGAAAAGAAGCGAAGAATCAGGAAACGCTTAAGCGGTACGGTTATGGTACACCTGATGACTGGATGGAGCGTAATGTTTATACCAAACATAGCGCTTGGGGCGTCTCGTTGATGCTGATTATTGATGTAATTTTGTTTGGCCCTATAGGGATTACGATTTGGGCTGTTCAAATGATATGGGCACCAGTTATGGCTGCTGGCACCATTAATGGTATTGGTCATTATTGGGGCTATCGTAATTTTCAGGCTGAAGACGCAAGTCGCAATATCGTGCCTTGGGGTATTTTGATTGGTGGAGAAGAATTACATAATAATCATCATGCCTATGCAACCTCTGCGCGGTTATCTAATAAATGGTATGAGTTTGATATTGGTTGGTTGTATATTCGTATTCTGGAAATGATGGGACTGGCCAAGGTCAAGAAGATCGCACCCAAACTGCGTTTTGATAAAGCCAAAACAACATGTGATATTGATACGCTGCAAGCTGTCATTTCTCATCGTTATGAAGTATTGGCAAAATATAGCCAATCAATGAAATCTACGCTTACCAAAGAATTTGACCATCTAAAGGAAGCAATTACCCACCTGGATGTGGATCGTTCGACATTAAAGCGTTGGGTTCTGGCTGACTCAAAAACGCTACAGGAGCATGAGCGTGCTAAGTTGAATGAGGTGTTGAGTAAAACCCAAACACTTGATAAGGTCTATACGATGCGTGAAGAACTTGCTGCAATCTGGGAACGTTCAACGGCATCTAAGGATGAGCTGGTCAAGCAGTTAGAGGACTGGTGTCATCGCGCTGAAGAAAGTGGTATTGAGGTACTTAGAAATTTTTCCAAAAGATTACGCTGCTATTCGTAGTAAGTAATTAAAAGAAGAAATAAAAAACCCGCCATTGGCGGGTTTTTTATTGTTAACTATCTTTTTAAGTTATTTGAGTTTTGTTTCTTTATATTTAACGTGTTTGCGCGCAACTGGGTCAAATTTCATAATTTCAATTTTTTCAGGTTTTGCACGCTTGTTCTTGGTGGTTGTATAGAAATGGCCTGTTCCAGCAGAGGACTCAAGCTTAATTTTCTCACGCATAATGATTATCCTTAACTAGCTGAGGTTTTTTTAAAGTGGGGGAGCGTATTGATTTTATCCGGTTTACTAAACGTTTTCTCCACGTAATCGCATTTTTGCAAGTACGGCATCAATGCCATTCTTATCAATTGTACGTAATGCAGCGTTTGATAAACGCAAACTAATCCAACGATTCTCACTCTCTACCCAGAACTTGCGACGCTGCAAATTGGGCAAGAACCGCCGTTTGGTCTTGTTGTTAGCATGGGATACATGATGACCCGATAAGGGTTTTTTGCCAGTTACTTCACAGACTCGCGCCATGGTAATGCACTCCAGAATTTGGAAAAATGCGAATTATATACTGATTCATAAGATTACCTCAAATGTAACTGTTAAGCTACAAAAGTTACGCTGAATAATTTCCTTCAGATTAATCCATTCTCAGCAAAAGACAGGGTGGTTCCATTTCCGATAATAAAATGATCCAGTACTTTCACTTCTACCAGTGCAAGCGCTTTCTTAAGGGACTGGGTTAGGGTTTTGTCTGCTTGGCTTGGTTCTGCAGCACCAGAGGGGTGGTTATGCGCAAAAATTACAGCTGCTGCGTTGTGATACAGTGCCCGTTTTACCACTTCGCGTGGATAGACGCTCGTTTGTGTCAGCGTGCCATTAAACATTTCTTCAGTTGCAATGGCGCGATTTTTGGTGTCAAGGAAAATAGCGATAAAGACTTCGTGTTCTTTGTAATTGAGTGTCAGACGCAGATAGCTACGAACAATCTCGGGTGAATGCAAGACGTCCCCGTTTTTCAGTTCATCACCAAGCGCGCGCCGGGCCATTTCTATAACCGCCTGCAGTTGGGTATATTTGGCAACACCCATACCTGGTATTTGACAAAATGTATCTTGATCGGCGGTAAAAAGGCGGGTTAAGCTACCGAAATTTTTGAGCAATCCCCGTGCAAGATCAACGGCACTTTTACCTGCCATGCCTGTACGAAGAAATATTGCCAGTAGTTCAGCGTCAGATAAACTTGCTGCGCCATTAGTTAGAAGTTTTTCACGTGGACGTTCGGATTTGGGCCAGTCTGGAATAGCCATGAAAAAAATGTCTGGTTAAGTGGAAAAGAGAACAAGGGATGAGACAACAATTATGGATGCTGTGTTTGCTCATTTAAATTAAACTGTTTTCCTTGTATGCTTACAAAATAGGATTTTTTAGAAAATGAGATTTACCACAAGGATTAAACATATTATTACGGTACTTTGATCAGAAAATTTATGCCTGATCTATCTCTTCTTACTTCAAAACGTTTGTTACTTGGATTAACAGGCGGTGTGGCTGCGTATAAAGCGGCAGAGCTGGCGCGTCTTTTGGTGCAGGATGGCGCTGTCGTGCAAACGGTCATGACTGAATCAGCGTGCCATTTTATTGGTGCGGCAACGTTACAAGCACTGACCGGAAAACCTGTTTTTACAGATCTATGGCAGGCCAATAGCAGCAATAATATGGCGCATATTAATCTTTCACGTGAAATGGATGCAATTCTGATCGCGCCTGCCAGTGCTGATTTTATTGCCAAACTTGCTAATGGACTGGCTGACGATTTGCTGGCGACGATATGTCTTGCCCGCGAATGTCCTTTGCTGATTGCTCCCGCAATGAACCGTCAAATGTGGGAGAATCCGGCAACGCAGCGTAATCTTGCGACCTTGCAAGGTGATGATGTGAAGATATTGGGACCCGCGAGTGGCGAACAAGCTTGCGGTGAATTCGGTATGGGGCGTATGCTGGAAGCGTGTGAATTAGCTGCGGCGATGCGCATGATATTTCACTCTAAATGGTTGCAAGGCAAATGTGTTTTGATTACTGCTGGGCCAACCTTTGAGGCTATTGATGCAGTGCGCGGCATTACAAATATTAGTTCTGGGAAAATGGGTTATGCGCTGGCTGGTGCTGCATTGGAAGCAGGTGCAACAGTTACCCTTGTTTCTGGTCCCGTATGCCTTGCGCCACCGGCGAAAGCCAAATGTATCGATGTTGTTAGTGCAAAAGAAATGTTGACAGCGGTTAAAAATGAAATACCTCATGCAGATATTTTTATTAGTGTGGCTGCTGTTGCGGATTTCTCGGTTACGACGACCAGACAGCAAAAAATAAAAAAAACGGATCATCCGTTGACGTTGGAACTTATGCCTAATCCAGACATTCTGAAATTTGTAACAGATCTACCGGAGGCGCCATTTTGTGTGGGTTTTGCCGCAGAAACCGAAGATCTTGAAAAAAATGCTGAAAACAAACGCCGCAAGAAGAAATTGCCACTCATTGTTGCTAACCAGGCGCAAGATGCCATTGGTGCTGATGAGAGTGCGCTGATTTTGCTGGATGATAACGGTAAACAATACCTGCCCAGTGCATCCAAAATTAACCAGGCGCGCCTTTTGATTAAACATATAGCGCAGTTATATAAAAAACAATGTGACTGATATTCCATGATAAAAGTTGATATAAAAATCCTTGATTCACGTTTAAGAAATCAGCTGCCGGCTTATGCAACTCCCGGTTCCGCTGGACTTGATTTACGTGCTTGTATAGAGCAGACGATGACTATCGTGCCAGGAGAAACCAGTCTCGTTCCAACGGGAATTGCTATCCATCTGGCTGATCCAACATATGCAGCGATGATATTGCCGCGTTCTGGACTGGGTCACAAGCATGGCATTGTGTTGGGAAATCTAGTGGGGTTAATTGACTCAGATTATCAGGGGCAGATATTCATTTCTTGTTGGAATCGGGGACACATGCCTTATCAATTAAACCCAATGGCGCGTATTGCGCAATTGGTCGTGGTGCCTGTTATGCAAGTCAGTTTTAATGTGGTGAGTGATTTCGACCAGAGTCATCGAGGTGAAGACGGTTTTGGCAGCACAGGTAAACATTGATGTATTTATTTAAAATTCTATTACTTTGTTCCGTGGCAGCAATTGCGAGCGCCACGGATAAAGTCATTGTTTCTCTTAATATATCAGGTCATTCCTTACTCGCAGAGGTTGCACATACGCCAATAACCCGTGGAAAGGGATTAATGCACCTGGATTCGCTGGGTGAAAATAACGGCATGCTGTTTGTCTTTCCTAAGGCGGATCGTCACAGTATGTGGATGTTGAACACGCATATTCCACTCAGTGTAGCTTTTGTTGATAACAATGGCATTATTCTCAATATAGCGGACATGACGCCTCATACTAAAACCGCACATGGTTCTGTTGGTTTGGCCAAGTATGCGCTTGAGATGAATCAGGGCTGGTTTTCCGCAAGAGGTATTCAGGCAGGAGATGAAGTTGCTGGACTGGCGCAAGCACCAGCAGCAAAATAATCAATATTAGTCATATATTGACTTGAGTTGCTAGCACTTCTTTCAACTTGATATTTGCGGATACAGCAATCACAAGATGTTTCAACGCAAGGCGGGGTGTACGCAGACAAGGGTCATTCCGTTGGCAAGTGCTGCAACGTCGTGATGGGACATCTTGTGATCGCCCTGTGGGTTAGCTTTCCAGCGCCACTGGCGGCGCTAGCTCTCTTAGCAAGGGAAAATAATAACCATTAAGGAGTGCTAGGCTCTATCACGCCCTCGGAAACATACCTTTAAGCCCACGCATCATTTTTGACATGCCACCTTTTTTCATCATTTTCATCATTTTCCGGGCTTGTTCAAATTGTGACAGCAAACGATTAACTTCCTGTACGCTAACACCGG
>JAJFJI010000330.1 GCA_021774205.1 Nitrosomonas sp. | reverse complement strand
ACCAAGGATGTCATAATCGCCGTCACCGTCCAGATCGGCGATGCGGGATTCATGCAAGCCGAATCCAGTGTGCACGATGGTGTCCTTGAAATTTCCCATCCCGTCGCCGAGAAGAATTCGGGTGACTGCATTTGGATTATTTCCGAGCCGCATTTCAGCGTTGAATAGATCAAGATTGCCGTCACCGTTAAAATCGAGGACTGCAATGCTGTGACCGTCTTGAACCGTATCAATGAGGGTTTTAGCGGTCCATTCTTCATTCTGCCATTCATACATGATCAGCGGCGCACGGCCGTCGCCGGCGACGAGAATAACCTCAGGACGTCCGCCTTTGATAAAATCCCCGGCAGCTGAACGGGAAAATGCATACGTGTCATCAATGACATTCGCTTCAAAAGTGTTTCCTTCAACGTGCTTGAACCACAAGCCGCCGCCGACGATGTCCAAAATCCCGTCGCTATCGATATCAATTTTCGCCAGTCCTTCATGCTCGTTAACACCTTTCCAATCGGGATAAGAACCGCGTTGTGCAGGCTCGTTTTCATCCGAGTAGGTGTAGATCGCGGTGTATTGCCACGGTTCCTGTTTGAGATTAGTGGGAATTTCAGCTAAATATAGGCTGCGGCCATCTTGATTCCAGAACACAAGCGCCTCTTTGCCGTCGCCATTGTAATCGACGAACATCTGATCGTGATGTTTTGTCGAGCCGCTATTTTTAATGGTGTGGCGCTGCCAGGGCGTTTCTGGATCGTAATTGGGATAGGGATTTTCCCACCACCATATGTTGTTACTGCTCGAATCGCCGCCAAAAACCACATCGATGTCACCGTCGCCGTCAATGTCAGTCCACGCTGCGCCCGCTTCGATCGGCAGCGCTTCGTCTTCGACAATGTAGCGGTCCCAGCCATTTGCTGTTTTAAGATAGCAGACCACGGCAGGGGTAGCGGTTCTTTCGGCAATAAAAAAATCATTAATGCCATCCTTGTTGACGTCAAACACCGCCGTGGCTGTTTGTTCGTTACCTTCATTGGGGGCGGTAATGTCGCCGTTTTTGCTGCTGAGATGTTTCCAGGTGATTTCTTTTTGCGCTTGTGGCGCGCAAGCAAAAAGAGCAACAAAGATCGTTGTGATCGAGAGAGATTTTAAAATGTATTTCATGGCATGCTGCTTGGTTTTCCAGTAGGGTAAATTTATCTTTATTCAACTGGGGTTTAGAGCAAACTTTTTCCTTCAGGCTAACAGCTTTTTAGCCTGGTATGGTTATTCGCGCCTATACTTTCTCGTTATGTGACGTTGTCTTAATCCACTCATGCTCAGAATCTCTATTTGTGCGCCAGGGAGAATGGTGACACAATTTGTCCACTGCATTTACAAAAAAATTCCATTTGATGTACCAATTGTGGAGTATAAACAGCTACTATCGTATACAAGGCAGGATAAGCAGACGATAGCAAGTAAGTTAAACTAGGCTATGTCGCATTAGTTGTTAAAATTGATTTGTGGAATTACTTGACTTCTAATTAATCAAGTGGTTACACGAATTGATGGCTGTTAAAAAATCAATTTCTTTCAAATAACTGTAAACTTTAACGGTTAATGGCGACATAACCTTAAACTATCAATAAATACTGATGGCAATTTTTCCCAGAGCGTCTAGTTTGATTAATGGGGCCCCTGCTCGCTTTATAGCACATAGGCCTGGACAGTCAAGAGCGTTTCTGTATCGCCCTGAATGAAGCTTTCTATATCAATTCTATACTATGATTTTTGAGGTGTAACTAAGCATGGCTCTATTCCAATCTCTTCAACGTTTGCTAAATACGACACGTATATTCGATTTTTTGGCTCCACTAGCGCTAAGACTTTATCTAGCCCCGGTCTTCTGGATGGCGGGCACAAGTAAGCTCGCCGACATTGAAAGCACCGCTGCTTGGTTTGGCAATTCTGACTGGGGTCTGGGCCTGCCTTATCCCACCGTCTTAGCTTGGTTAGCAGCTTCTTCGGAAGTTGTAGGTGCCATTCTGCTGGTAATCGGCTTGGCGGTGCGCTGGGTTTCCATTCCTCTTATGCTTACCATGGTTGTTGCGATGATTTCGGTACACTGGCAATATGGTTGGCAGGCCATCGCTGACAGCAAATTCTGTCTTTTCAATTGCAGTGATGCCCAAGAAGCTGCCGAGCGTCTTAGTGCTGCCAGAGAAATACTTCAACAATACGGTAACTATGACTGGTTAACTGGGCAGGGTAGCATCGTGATACTCAACAATGGCATCGAATTTGCCGCGACCTATTTTATTATGCTGCTAGTTTTATTCTTTATCGGTGCCGGGCGTTTCTTCAGTATTGATTTCTGGATAGATCGCAAGTTGAAGAGCCAACAATAATATTGCTCTTATATAAGCGGAACGGCATTTCCATGCATGTAATAGACTGTAGAATCTGTTCAAAATAGCTTTTCTGTAGTAGATGGTTTTGTCTCGGGTAAACGACTAACAACAGCCATGAACCAGCAAGGAAACACGTTAAATGAACAAAATTGCAATCAAGAAATGGGATGAACTCGAGGATAGAATCCCGGCGTATGCACTTGTGGCAACGGTTGACCTGGTCGTCATTCGTTTTGATGATATCGTAACGGTTTTGTACGGCCGCTGCGCGCACCGCGGCGCCCTGATGGTTGATGGTCATGTTGATGGCGACAATCTAATTTGTGGTGTACATGGCTGGGATTTTCGTTTGGACACGGGCATCAGTGAATACAACAACAGTGAAATTTTGCCTAAATTCAATGCTTGGGTGGCGGACGGTCAAGTTTGGGTCGATGAAGATGAGATCCACGCTTGGGCTAAAAAGCACCCGCAGCCCTATAACCGTGACAGTTACCAAGGTGTTTATCAGGATCACACTGGCACGCAGGATGAGCCTTATGTGAATTTTATTCGCATGTTAGCAGACGAAGGGTTGAAAAAAGTCGGGCACCATGGTCCTGCTGGTGCGATGGGTGTGCCGCGTGATCGTCTGCCTAAATGGGACGATCTGCAGTTTGTCGTGGCACAATTGCACAAACTGCCGTTGCTGGATGACGAAGTTGTTGGTACCGATATCATCATCGGGCCACGTGCAAATAAGCCATTGCGTTTAAAAATTCCGTTATTTGTATCTGATATGAGTTTTGGTGCGCTGTCTGAAGAAGCTAAAGTCGCGCTTTCCAAAGGTGCGGAACTTGCCGGTACGGGTATTTGCTCGGGTGAAGGAGGCATGCTGTCCAGTGAACAAGCTGCCAACTCACGCTATTTCTATGAGTTGGCGTCGGCTCGTTTCGGATTTTCCTGGGACAAAGTACAACAAACCCAGGCGTTTCATTTCAAAGGTGGCCAAGGTGCAAAAACCGGCACCGGTGGCCACCTGCCGGGTGAGAAGGTAAGAGGCAAGATCGCCGAGGTACGTGGATTATCCGAAGGTGAGCCTGCTATTTCACCGGCACGTTTTCCTGAATGGACCGAACTAAGTCAATACCGGGATTTCGCCGCAGAAGTACGGGGAAAAACCGGCGGCATTCCCGTTGGCTTTAAGCTCTCAGCGCAACATATTGAGAAAGACATTGATGCAGCCTTACAGGTCGGCGTTGATTACATCATATTAGATGGCCGTGGTGGAGGAACTGGTGCTGCGCCACTGATTTTCCGCGATAACATCTCAGTACCCACCATTCCAGCCTTGGCGAGAGCCCGGCGACATTTAGATGCTAACGACGCCTCTGATGTGACGCTTATTATTACCGGGGGGCTTCGCCACCCCGCTGATTTTGCCAAGGCGATGGCATTGGGTGCTAACGCCATTGCAGTGTCTAATGCAGCACTCCAGGCTATTGGTTGCGTGGGCATGCGTGCTTGCCACACGAATAATTGTCCCGTCGGCATTGCAACTCAAAAGCCACATTTGCGCGCTCGTTTGCCCGTAGACATTGCTTCAGAGCGACTGGCGCGTTTTTTCTCTGCTTCAGTGGAATTAATGACGGTGCTGGCACGCGCATCCGGGCATCGGCATTTACAGGAATTTTCCATCGATGATTTAACCACTTTCAAGGCCGATATGGCGCAGCTGACGGGTGTCGCCTACGGTGGCGTCTCAATGCCTTAATGAGATTGTTGGCGGCAATTTATGAAAACTCCTTAATTCCTCATCAGGCTTAAAGATGCTGCTATGGCTGTATCCATGAACGTATTACTCGCTTACGCCAGGTTTTGCAGTGGAGAGAACGTAAAGTAAATAAATCCAGTAACTTCGAGCTTGTGCTCAAAAGAACGCTCACTCACCGGCAGTGAGCTATTTGAAGAGAATATACCAGTACAGATATCTTTTTTCCTGCTGCGTTGTGGCTTTGTTCAATAAACTTTCCTGAATCATCCGATAACTTCATTTTGGCAATACACAGTAATTTGAAATGCTACAGAAAGGAATCTTAATGAGAAGCACATTTATATTTACGTCAATACTTAGCCTGTTAATAATCTTTATTCTAAGTTTTTGGAAAGAAGAAGCATGGTTTTTACTATGGATTATTGTGCCATTTATAGGCGTTGGTTTATACGATATGTTGCAAGTCAAGCATTCGCTCCGGCGTAATTTTCCATTAATTGGTCGCGGACGTTGGTTTATGGAATTTGTTCGCCCATTTATTCGGCAATATTTTATTGAATCTGATATTGACGGCGCACCGGTTAACCGTATGTTTCGATCCGTGATTTATCAACGCGCAAAGTCTAATCTGGATACGAATCCCTACGGCACAAAAGTGGATACTTATCGTCAAGGCTATGAGTGGTTTGCACATTCGATGGCGGCTTTTCATTTAAAGGATGAGAACGCGGATCCCAAGGTGCTAATTGGTGGTTTAACGTGCAAGAAACCATATAACGCAAGCGTGTTGAATATCTCTGCAATGAGTTTTGGGGCGCTCAGTAATAATGCGGTTCGCGCACTGAATAAAGGCGCAAAAATGGGCGGCTTTGCGCATAACACCGGGGAAGGCAGCGTCACCCCATTTCATCTGGAAAACAACGGGGATCTGATTTGGCAGATTGGAACCGGTTATTTTGGTTGTCGCACGGAAGAAGGATTATTTTCTGAAGAAGCTTTCGCAAAAACGGTCGCACATGAGAATATTAAAATGGTTGAAATCAAGCTATCTCAGGGCGCGAAACCAGGCCATGGTGGCATACTTCCAGCAGCAAAGAATTCACCAACAATCGCCAAGATTCGTGGCGTTAAACCTTATACAATCGTTGATTCCCCACCCTCACACAGTACTTTCTCAACACCAATGGAGATGATGCATTTTATTCAAAAATTACGTAATCTGTCGGGCGGAAAACCCATTGGCTTTAAGCTCTGCGTGGGGAAACCGAGCGAATTTATCGCACTGTGTAAAGCGATGGTTAAAACCGGAATCCGCCCGGATTTTATTACGGTTGACGGTGCTGAAGGCGGAACCGGCGCGGCACCACTGGAATTTAGCAACTCTGTTGGCATGCCGCTACGAGAAGGATTGCGGTTAGTTTGTGATGTTTTGACTGGTTTTGACCTAAAAAAGGAAATCATAGTCATAGCTGTCGGAAAAGTATTTTCCGGTTTTCATATTGCCCGTTTGCTGAGTATTGGCGCGGATATTTGTTATAGCGCACGCGGCATGATGATGGCCCTGGGATGTGTACAATCCCTGATTTGTAATACCAATGAATGCCCGACCGGTGTTGCGACGCAGAATGAAGCCTTGATCAAAGGATTGGTTGTCGCTGACAAATCGCAGCGCGTTGCAAATTTTCAACGGGAAACGGTGGAAGCATTTATGCAGATTATCGCTGCTGCCGGTCTGACTGATGCCACGCAAATTAATCGAACCCATGTGTACAGACGCATCGACCAGACTTGTATTAAACGATACGATGAGCTGTTTCCAGATTTTGAACCCGGGTGTTTATTGTCTGGACCTTATCCAGACTATCTAGCACGGGATACTAAAGAAGCGTCGGCAGAAAGTTTTTAAAAAAATAAACGCGACAAGGAGTGGCAATGAAAGCATCTGATATTTTTGTCAAAGCATTGGAAGCGGAAGGGGTGGAGTATATTTTTGGTATCCCAGGGGAAGAAAATCTCGATTTGTTGGATTCGCTAAAGCATTCATCAATTAAGCTTATTCTTACCCGCCATGAACAGGCTGCCGGATTTATGGCGGCAACCTATGGCCGCTTAACTGGCAAGACGGGCGTATCCATGGCAACCTTAGGACCCGGGGCGACCAACCTGGTTACTGCTGCGGCCTATGCGCAACTTGGTGCCATGCCAATGATAATGATTACTGGGCAAAAACCGATTAAAAGCAGCAAACAAGGACGCTTTCAGATCGTGGATGTGGTCGATATGATGCGCCCGTTAACCAAATATACACACCAGATACAGGGGGCTGATAGTATTCCGGCGCATGTCAGGGAGAGTTTCCGTGTCGCTGAAGATGAGCGTCCTGGTGCAACGCATCTTGAACTTCCAGAGGATATTGCATCGGAGCATAGTGATATGCCGATTATCCAGAAAAGCTCAGTTCGTCGCCCCATTGCAGAGAATAAAGCAATTGAAGCGGCTGTCAGAATGATTGAAGATGCCACACGACCGTTATTACTGATTGGTGCAGGTGCCAACAGAAAATCTACCTATAACATGTTGCAGTTATTCGTTGAGAAAACAGGTATCCCGTTTTTTTCTACGCAAATGGGAAAAGGTGTTATCGATGAGCGAAATCCACTCTTTCTGGGTACTGCGGCGTTATCTGATGATGATTTTCTACATCGTGCCATCGACCATGCTGATTTAATCATTAATGTGGGCCATGATGTGGTGGAGAAACCGCCCTTCTTTATGGAAAACGACCGTTTTAAAGTGATACATGTTAACTATGTCACGGCACCCATCGACCCGGTTTATTATCCGCAGCAGGGCGTAATTGGTGATATTGCCAATAGCATCTGGCAATTATCTGAACAAATAAAACCACAGAACAAATGGGATTTCTCTTTTTTTCTAACGGTAAGACAAAAACTGGAAGACCACCTGCAAGAAGGCATTGATGACCCACGTTTTCCGATGTACCCACAACGCTTGGTAGCCGATATCCGCAAAGTGGTGCCAGCGAATGGCATTATCGCACTGGATAACGGTGTATACAAAATCTGGTTTGCGCGCAATTACAAAGCCTATCAGCCCAATACTGTTTTGCTGGATAATGCACTGGCAACAATGGGGGCAGGTTTGCCTTCAGCGATGGCTGCCAGTCTGATTTATCCTGCTAAGAAAGTTGTTGCGATTTGTGGAGATGGTGGATTCATGATGAATTCACAGGAACTTGAAACGGCGGTACGACTCAAGTTGAATCTGTTGGTCATTATTTTACGTGACAATGCTTATGGCATGATTAAGTGGAAACAAGCCAATATGGGATTTACTAATTTCGGGCTTGATTATGGCAACCCTGATTTTGTCAAATATGCCCAAAGCTATGGTGCTAATGGTTATCGTATTGCCGCTAGTGACGAATTGGTGCCCTTGATGGAAACGTGCTTCTTGATGCCCGGCGTGCATGTGATCGAAGTTGCTGTGGATTACGCTGATAATGACAGGATTTTGAATAAAGAAATTAAAACACTGAGCCAATCATTCTCTTAATTGGTTAAAGTTGACAAAAAAATCAATTTTAAAGGCTAAATATTATGACGCAGCATTTTGATTTATTAATGCCTGGTGCAAAGAAATCATCCGATACCTTATCCGTTTTGTCTCCTTATGATCATCAGATAATTGCTCGCGTGGCGACTGCTGACGAAGAAACCGTTGATCTTGCCTTAAATAATGCACAATCATTGTTTAATGATCGATCGCATTGGCTAAAAACAGAGCAACGGCTTGCGATATTGCAAAAAACCGCAAAATTAATGACTGAATGTTCTGAATCATTGGCTCTGGAAGCGGCAAGAGAAGGCGGCAAGCCATTGATTGATTCACGCATTGAGGTTGCCAGAGCGATTGACGGCTTGCATGTGTGTACTGAAACACTCAAAACAAACGCAGGTTCAGAAATACCAATGAATCTTAATGCGGCTTCTGCAAACAAGCTGGCATTTACGCGTCGTGAACCGATTGGTATTGTAGTTGCAGTCAGTGCTTTTAATCATCCTCTAAATTTGATTGTTCATCAGGTAGCGCCTGCGATTGCAGCTGGCTGCCCAGTGATTGTAAAACCAGCAGAAGATACGCCGTTATCTTGTTTTCGTTTTGTGCAACTACTTTTTGAAGCTGGTTTACCAAGTGGCTGGTGCCAGTGTCTGTTGACTAAGGATACAACGGTCGCAACACATTTGGTAACCTCACCATTGGTGAGCTTTTTTAGTTTTATTGGCAGCGCAAAAGTTGGCTGGATGCTGCGCTCCAAGTTAGCACCCGGCACACGATGCGCCCTGGAACACGGCGGCGCTGCGCCGATTATTGTGACTGAAGATGCTGATCTTGATGCAGCCATACCCAAATTAGTCAAAGGGGGTTTTTATCATGCTGGTCAAGTTTGTGTTTCGGTACAGCGTGTTTTTGTGCATGACTCCATTGCTAAAATACTTGCTGATAAGCTCGCTACCGCTGCAGATCAGTTGTGCGTTGATGATCCCACACTGGAAACCACCAATGTTGGACCGCTGATTCGTCCGGGCGAGGTTGACCGTGTTGAAGCCTGGGTTAATGAAGCGATTGGTTTGGGCGCGCAGGTAATGGCTGGCGGCAAAAGACTTTCAGACACAACTTATCAACCCACCGTATTGTATAACCCTTCCGATCATTGCAAAGTAAGTCAGCAGGAGATATTTGGCCCGGTTGTCTGTGTTTATCCTTATCACGATATGGATGATGCGATCAAGAGAGCTAATGCATTGCCTTTTGCCTTTCAAGCGAGTGTCTTTACAAAGAATATTGATTCTGCGATGAAAGCATACAGCCACCTGAATGCATCGGCAGTCATGATTAATGAGCATACTGCTTTCCGCACCGATTGGATGCCGTTTGCCGGATTGCGGCAATCAGGTCTTGGCGTTGGTGGAATTCCGCATACACTAAGAGATATGCAAATTGAAAAAATGATGGTGATTCATTCCGATGAGATTTAATTAAATAGATT
>JAJFJI010000329.1 GCA_021774205.1 Nitrosomonas sp. | reverse complement strand
GAAGCGGAAGGACTTGATTTTCAAACTTACCCGGGCGAAATTGGCAAACGTATCTTTGAGAATGTCTCAAAAGAAGCCTGGAACGAATGGCTTAAACATCAAACCATGCTAGTCAACGAATACCGCTTGAATTTGTCAGATATTAAAGCCCGTGAATATTTGGCAGGTCAACTGGAGTCCTATTTCTTCGGTACAGGCGCAGAACAACCTGCTGGTTATATACCGCCAGAGAAATAGCTAAGAAATGTTTATGAAGAGCGGCGTTTACTTTGAAAACGCATGATTGCGGCAATATCTGAATTTCACTGTGCACAGCAATAACGGATTCATCATGAAATTATGTTCATCCATGGGGATTTTATCCTGAACAGATGTCTGTTGAAATTGAGCTCAAGTTAACAGTACCATTAAAACACAGCAATCGGTTGCTGTGTTTGCCATTGCTAGAATCTCTTAGCATTTCTTGCCCAAGAACGCATAAACTTTACAGTATTTATTACGACACACCAGACTTCTATTTAAAAAATCATGGGATAGCATTTCGTGTGCGCCGAAATGGCAGACGCTGGATACAAACCGTAAAAGATAAAGGTCAAATATCGGCAGGTCTATTTCAGCATCGCGAACTGGAAGTGCCAGTAAAGAACGCACAACCAGATTACACAAAAATCATTGATCCTGAGCTTAATCAACTTTTTAATAATCCCGCGCTTGCCCAACAATTACAGCCAATATTCTCAACCCAATTTACCCGCAACACCCGCTTACTTCACTTAGAAGATGGCAGCAAAATCGAGTTTTGTCTGGACCGTGGAAAAATTTCGACAGATCATTCAAGCATGCCACTTTGCGAAATAGAGTTAGAACTCAAATCGGGCGATGCTACACAGCTATTTCAGCTTGCTTTAGCGCTACAAAAGGTTTCTCCATTTTCACTTAGACTGGAAAACGCCAGCAAAGCAGAGCGCGGTTACACACTTAGTTCTGGCCACAAAAGATCACCAATTAAAGCAACCTTTAAACCGCTAAATGTGGATATGTGCGTAAAAACGGCACTTAAAACTATCTGCGGGGATTGTCTGGGACATTTAAGCAGCAACGAAAATGGCATGCTGAAAGAAGGTGAGCTTGAATACCTGCATCAAATGCACGTTGCACTGAAAAAACAACAATCCGCATTAAAAATATTTTCGAGCACTTTCCCCAAAGAAACAGTCGTGTCACTGACACAAGAATTAAAATGGCTCACGACACAATTTAATCCGGCATTAGACTGGGATGTTTTTATCAACACCACGTTACAGACCATACAAGATAGTTACGCTGATCATACGGGTATCAGCATGCTCATGAGAGCGAGCAAGCAATTACGCCACCAACATCACAAAAATGCACGCCGTGCTGTTAAATCAAAGCGCTACCTGGAAATCATGTTAAAGCTTGGCGCATGGCTGACCGCTGAACCGTTACCGAGCCAGTTGAAAACAAAAAATACACTTGAATTGGCCAACACGCTGTTAAATGAACAGCATCAAAAGCTTAAGAAATATGGAAAAACGCTGATGGAATTAAATGCATCAGACCTGCATTCTTTACGAACTACTACAAAAAAACAATGCGTCGTAACTGAGTTTTTTTCTGATCTTTATCCAAATAACAAAACGAGTCAGTATCTCCGCACTTTACACAAACTACACGACATATTTGGCGCGGTGAATGCCAATACAGCTATCAAAAAATTATTAAATGAAGTGAAAATAACCAAAAAGAAACGGGGGCAAAATGAAGCCATTGGTATTATCTTAGGATGGACTCTGCATTATAGCCTTCAGAAAGAAATGGAATTGAACCGTGCCTGGAATTCTTTCAACAGAATCAGCCCATTCTGGCCACCGGAAACTAATCAAAAGCTCAGGCAATAGGCCTGAGCTTTAGCTGTTTATTTCACAACAGCTTTTAATTCTCCCTTCCCATAACGATTGGCCATTTGGTCTAACATAATTGGCTTAATTTTACTCGCCTGACCTGCGCAACCAAACGCCTCAAAGCGAGCCTTGCAAATATCCTTTGCTGCGGCGGTTGCATCCTTAAGAAATTTGCGTGGATCAAATTCACTCTTGTTATTTGCCAAATGGCGACGAACTGCGCCAGTCATCGCCAGGCGGATATCGGTATCTATATTCACCTTGCGAACACCATGTTTGATACCTTCCTGAATTTCTTCAACCGGTACACCATAGGTCTCTTTCATGTCACCACCATATTCACGGATAATTTCGAGCCATTCCTGCGGCACTGAGCTGGAGCCATGCATAACCAAATGTGTATTTGGAATTCGTTGATGAATTTCCTTGATGCGTTTTATCGCTAAGATATCGCCGGTTGGTTTTCGCGTAAATTTATAAGCGCCATGCGATGTGCCAATCGCAATTGCAAGCGCATCTACATCAGTTTTTCTGACAAAATCGGCTGCTTCCTCAGGATCTGTCAGTAATTGATCATGAGATAACTGCCCTTCTGCGCCATGACCATCTTCCGCTTCACCCATGCCGGATTCAAGTGAGCCCAGACAACCTAATTCACCTTCCACCGAAACACCAACAGAATGCGCAATATTTACAACCTGTGAAGTAACGTCAACATTATATTCGTAGGATGAAGGTGTCTTACCATCTGACTCCAATGAGCCATCCATCATGACACTGGAAAACCCACTACGAATCGCATTGACACAAACAGATGGAGATGCGCCATGATCCTGGTGCATAACAATTGGAATATGGGGATAGGCTTCAACTGCAGCTGCAATCAGGTGGCGCAGGAATGCTTCACCCGCATATTTACGCGCCCCCGCAGAACCTTGCATAATCACAGGACTGTTACATTCATCCGCAGCCTGCATAATAGCCTGAATTTGTTCCAAATTATTTACATTGAATGCAGGTAAACCATAACCATTCTCTGCAGCATGATCCAAAAGTTGTCTTAATGATACAAGCGCCATTTAAGTCTCCTTAAAAATAAAATTTGCAAACGTTAAATATGTATTTTAGTGTGGTATTTTCACGCTACATTCTGGCTCTCAGAATCTTCATTTTCACCCACCCTAATAATTTTCATTGTATTTGTACCGCCCGCCTTCCCAACTGGTTCACCAATTGTCATGACAATTAAGTCACCGTTTTGAACTGCATCGCGGCGGTGTAATTCATCTTCAGCAAGATTCAATATCTCTTCCGGGTCAATCAATCCCTCGCCAAATTCGACAGGATAGACCCCTCGAAAGAGCGTCACTTTGCGACGCGTATCCTCCTGAGGACTAAGCGCAAAAATAGGCACCTTAGAACTTCTGCGCGACATTAGCAGCGCTGTCACGCCACTTTGTGTGAGTGCAGCAATTGCACGAATTTTCAAACTACCTGTAGTAAACATCGTGGCACGAGCAATAGCTTCTTCAATAGAAACAGAATGAGCGCCTGGCACGCGTCTATTATTATGACTTACCTGGTACTCTTTTTCCGCTTCAAGACACACTCTAGCCATCGCTTTAACCGATTCGACTGGATATTCACCTGCAGCTGATTCAGCAGACAGCATGACAGCATCCGTTCCGTCCAGTACCGCATTAGCAACGTCAGATACTTCAGCCCGAGTCGGTATCGGGCTCATAATCATTGACTCCATCATCTGTGTCGCGGTCACGACCACTTTATTGTTTGCGCGGGCAGTGCTTATCATTCTTTTTTGCAGTGCTGGGACTGCCGCATCCCCCACTTCCACAGCCAGGTCTCCACGCGCCACCATAATTGCATCCGAGGCTTCCATAATATCATCCAACGCAAGAATTGCTTCTGACCGTTCAATCTTTGCCATCACCAGACTTCTACCGCCAGCATCAGACATGAGCGCGCGCGCCTGACGGATATCATCACCAGAACGTGGAAAAGATACTGCCAAATAATCTGCCTTAAAAGCCGCAGCGACTTTGATATCTTCCATATCTTTACTGGTCAATGCCGGCGCACCCAGTCCGCCACCTTTGCGGTTGATGCCCTTATTGTTGGACAGCACACCACCCTGCTCAACCACGCAATGCACTTGATGTCCGCTTACCCTTGATACACCAAGCACAATGCGGCCATCATCCAGCATCAGTGTTGCGCCTGTTTCCAAATCATTCGGCAATTCTTTATAATCCAGACCGACTCTTTCCTGATTGCCCAGCGCACATTCAGCATCAAGAATAAATTTATCGCCAATTTCCAGCCTGATTCTACCCTGTTCAAATTTTCCGATACGAATTTTTGGCCCCTGCAAATCAGCCAATACACCGACTGTATGACCCGCTGCTCGCGCTAATGAACGTGTCAGCTCAACAATTTTGATGTGTTCTTCCCGGACACCATGAGAAAAATTAACCCGAACAACATCCACACCCGCCTCAATCATGCGTCCCAGCACTTTTGGGTCGCGACAAGCAGGCCCAAGTGTCGCTACAATTTTTGTTCTTCGGATCATCGAATTAGCTATTTGCACGCATTTCCAGTATTTCTACCGCTGGCAGTTTTTTACCTTCCAGGAATTCCAGAAAAGCACCGCCGGCTGTCGAGATATAGGAAACTTTATCATAAATATCATATTTCTGAATTGCAGCAATCGTATCGCCACCACCAGCCAGCGTGAACGCATTAGTTTTGGCAATCGCCATTGCGATCGTTTTGGTTCCTTCACCAAACTGATCAAATTCAAATACCCCAACTGGACCATTCCAGACAATGGTACCTGCTTTCATAATGATATCCGCCAATTCCTGCGCACTCTTAGGCCCGATATCAAAAATCATTTCATCGTCAGAAACTGAGTCCGCATCTTTTAATATCGCCGGTTCATTGGCATCAAAATTTTTACCAACCACAACATCAACAGCAATCGGAATCGTGGCATTACGCTGGCTCATCTTCTCCATCAACATTTTTGCCGTTGGCACCAGATCATTCTCACACAACGATTTTCCAATACATTTGCCATCAGCTTTCAGAAAGGTATTTGCTATACCGCCACCAACCACCAGTTGATCAACTTTCTCAGAAAGTGACTCTAGCACAGTCAGTTTGGTTGAAACTTTAGACCCGCCAACGATTGCCACCATGGGTCGAGCCGGGCTTAATAGTGCTTTTGTCAGTGCATCAAGTTCTTCTGTTAACAGAATGCCAGCACACGCCACTGGCGCATACATAGCGATTCCATGTGTAGATGCCTGAGCACGGTGCGCAGTACCAAATGCATCCATTACAAAAATATCACACAGCGTGGCATATTTTCGCGCTGTTTCTTCAGAATTCTTCTTTTCACCTTTATTGATGCGACAATTTTCCAGAATCACCAATTCGCCAGCTGCAACATCAAATCCGCCATCAACCCAATCTTTAATCAGACGCACCGGTTTACCCAAACGTTCAGCAATGTTGACGGCAACTGGCTTAAGAGAGTTCTCTTCTGACCACTCTCCTTCCTCTGGCCGCCCCAAATGCGATGTAACCATCACTTTGGCCCCCTGTTTAAGACAATGATTGATTGTCGCCATAGAAGCAGTGATGCGTGCATCTGATGTAACCTTGCCATCTTTGACAGGCACATTAAGATCAGCACGAATAAAAACACGTTTACCCTTGAGATCGAGATCGATAAGTTTGATAACGGACACAATGGACTCCAGAAATATCTAAATAAAAAGTAACTATTCAGCTTACCCCTATAATTCGCCATTTCGGTGTTACAAAATGATTATTTACACGTGTAAACTCACATTTTACGCCTTGAAATGACGAATTTTAGGAGCAATCTGAACCGTTACTGCGATGCACTGAATAGTTACAATAAAAATATAAAGGATAGCCTAACGCTATCCTTTATATCGCAAAGCTAAAAAAGATGCTTGCATGTCAAAGCAAGCAATATTTACGCTATATTGACACGCTTCATCAGCTAGCTGGCTACAACACGAACCATATCTAGCACTTTGGTTGAATAACCCCATTCATTGTCATACCATGCAATAACTTTGACAAAACTACCATCCAATGCCATACCTGCTTCCGCATCAAACATGGATGTACAGCTTTCACCACGAAAATCAGTTGAAACAACCTTTTCATCGGTATAACCCAATACACCTTTCATCGAACCTTCAGAAGTGGCCTTCATGGCGCTACAAATTTCTTCATAGGTAGCATCTTTTTCCAATTCCACTGTCAAATCAACCACTGACACATCAGAAGTTGGAACACGAAAAGCCATACCAGTCAGTTTTTTATTCAACTCTGGTATAACTTTACCAACCGCTTTTGCCGCACCTGTTGAAGAAGGGATAATATTTTCCAGTATACCGCGACCGCCGCGCCAGTCTTTATTGGATGGACCATCAACTGTTTTTTGCGTAGCCGTGGCTGCATGGACGGTTGTCATCAAGCCCCGTTTGATGCCCCATTTATCATTTAATACTTTGGCAATCGGTGCAAGGCAATTCGTGGTGCATGACGCATTAGATATAATCGACTCACCATGATAGGACTTATCATTAACGCCATACACAAACATTGGGGTATCATCTTTAGATGGCGCGGACATAATAACCTTTTTAGCACCCGCAGCCAGATGCTTTTCACAGGTTTCCTTAGTTAAAAAAAGGCCGGTTGACTCAACAACGACTTCAGCACCCACCTCGCCCCATTTTAGTTCTGTGGGATCTTTTATTGCAGTCAAGCGAATCTTCTTGCCATTAACCACCAACGTATTATTCTCGATAGAAACATCGCCTTTAAAACGCCCATGCACCGAATCATGTTGCAACATATACGCCAAGTAATCTGGCTCAAGTAAATCGTTAATCGCAACAATTTCAATATCCGGGAAATTCTGCACCGCTGAACGAAATACCATACGCCCAATACGGCCAAATCCATTAATACCAACTTTAATCGTCATATTAAACTCCTTAAACAAAAATCTGTCGTAACTTTTTAGCTCACGTTAATGGCGTCACAATTTGTAAATTATAGGACGCCCTTTACCGCATTCGCGACATTCTCAGCAGTGATACCAAAATGTTTAAATAATTCTCCAGCAGGTGCGGATTCACCAAACGAATCGATACCCACCACGGCGCCTTCTATCCCCACATACTTACGCCAAAAATCTGTAACGCCCGCTTCAACCGCAACACGTTTCACGCCTTTCAGCAATACACTGTCTTTATAGGACTGATCCTGGCGATCAAATAAACTGGTACATGGCATCGAAACCACACGTACATGAATACCCTCATCAGCCAACACTTTTTGCGCATCCATTGCCAACGCAACTTCCGAACCGGTAGCGATAATAATAGCCTGCGGCTTATCATTTGACGCTTCTGACAAGATATAACCGCCTTTATCAATCAATTTAATTGTTTCAGCAGTACGTTTCTGGAATGGCAAATTCTGACGACTAAAAATCAGCGTGGACGGCCCTGTTTTGCGCTCAATAGACCGTGCCCAGGAAACCGTCGACTCAACGGTGTCGCAAGGCCGCCATACATCCATATTAGGAATATAACGAAGTGTCGCTGTTTGTTCAACTGGTTGATGAGTTGGTCCATCTTCACCCAGTCCGATTGAATCGTGCGTATACACAAACAGATTGCGAATTTTCATCAATGCCGCCATGCGCAATGCATTACGTGCATATTCCGAGAACATCAAAAAAGTAGCGCCATAAGGAATGATGCCGCCATGCAAGGTCAATCCATTCATGATGGCGCTCATACCAAATTCGCGCACACCATAATAAATATAATTACCACCATCTTCTTTATCTACACCTTTTGAACCCGACCATAGCGTCAGATTGGATCCAGCTAAATCAGCTGAACCGCCGATCAATTCAGGCAGCACCGGCGCCAAACCCTCAATCGCATTCTGAGAAGCTTTGCGACTAGCTATTGTCTCTTCTCTTGCATTGACCTCATTGATGACACTTTCCACATGACTATGCCAGTTAGTTGGCAAATTCCCCGTCATACGACGATTGAATTCAGCGGCCTCAGCCACGTATTTTTCAGCATATTCAGCAAACTTCTCGTTCCACTCTCCTTCAAGTTTCTTGCCTTTGGCTTTACCATCCCAAGCGCTATAGACTTCCTCAGGAATTTCAAATGGCGCGTGATGCCAGCCAATATGGGGACGGGCAGCCGCAATTTCCGCATCACCCAATGCGGCGCCATGCACCGAGTGCGTATTGGCCTTGTTTGGCGACCCCATACCGATGATTGTTTTACAACAAATCATGGTAGGCTTATCGTTAACCTGCTTAGCCGCTTCAATCGCCGCTTCAATCGCTACCGGGTCATGGCCATTAACATCGGGCACCACATGCCAACCATAAGCTTCAAAACGCTTCGGTGTATCATCTGTAAACCAGCCCTCAACGTGGCCATCAATGGATATGCCATTATCATCGTAAAAACAAATCAACTTGCCCAGACCCAGTGTGCCAGCTAATGAGCAGGCCTCATGAGAAATGCCTTCCATCAGACACCCATCACCTAAGAACACATAAGTATAATGATTAACAATGTCAAATCCCGGACGATTGAATTCATTGGCAAGAATTTTTTCCGCCAACGCAAAACCCACTGCATTAGTAATCCCTTGCCCTAACGGGCCGGTAGTGGTTTCAACACCGGGCGTATAACCATATTCCGGATGTCCAGGCGTCTTAGAATGCAGTTGCCGGAAGTTCTTAATCTCATCTATTGGCAAATCATAGCCGGTCAGATGCAACAGCGCGTAAATCAGCATTGATCCATGCCCATTGGACAGCACGAAACGGTCACGATCAGCCCATTCAGGATTGGTGGGATTATGGCGCAGATGATGGATCCATAACACTTCGGCAATTTCGGCCATGCCCATTGGCATACCGGGATGACCTGAATTGGCTTTTTGCACGGCATCCATTGCCAATGCACGAATCGCACTGGTCATATTCTTAAATACCGGCGCGTCAAAATCCTTGAATGTACCCATCAACACTAACTCCCTTAAATTTCAACAATCAAAAAATAACCTGACAATCTATCTCCCGCTCGAAGCATCGCTACAGATCTATAAATGGGGGCTATTATCGCTTAAGATACGATATCAGACAATACCGGACACTGTTTCATTGCACGAATTATGGTGACAATCCAGGCAGATGCCTGCTTCATTGGCCGCGCAATCGGATACCCAGCAACTTAATTTTGCGGTAAAGATGGGTGCGTTCCAATCCTGCTCGTTCTGCCACGCGCGTCATATTTCCACCTTCCTGGGAAATCAATTTTTCAAAATAATTTTTCTCGAACATATCACGTGCTTCACGCAGCGAAATGTTAAGTGGAATATCCGGGGAAACGGACGACAATGGCGGAGATGCAGGCGAGTTAGCTGGAAACTCTAATGCCTGCTGAACCACATCGATCGTGATTTCGTCACCAGTACAAGTCAACGCCAGCGAGCGCACGACGCCAGAAAGCTGTGTGAGATTGCCAGGCCATTCATAATTACGCAAGCAATTTAATGCGGCTGTACTAAACTGCGTCAATGGCACCTCACCGGACTCAATAAAACGCAAAAGAATTTGATTAGCGAGCTCCGGGATATCTTCACGATGCGCGCGCAACGGAGGTACGCTAATACTTAAACCGCTTAACGCTTCGTACAACTTAGGATTGTAGACACCTTGCGCTGTCAGTTCGGCCAACGGAGACGAAGTAGCACATATCAGTCGCACATTATACTTTTCGAGTTTGCTTATTATTAGTAGCAATCCTTTTTGTCTTAGCGTATTAATCTGCCCAATATCTTTAAGAAACAACACGCCATCCCTGGCCTGTTCCAACAAATTCAGCGGCGCATCAGCGAGCGATGCGAGCGTTTCCGGCTCTACCCAGGGCGTATTAAGTCGATGCATAAAACGCGCACATAGTTCAATACCAGCCCCTGGCTCGCCCGTAAATAATAATGGCGTTTTTAAATTGGCGACTTGCTCTAACCTTTTATTTAGATCACTGATTAACGTCCCTCGACCCAAACTGGCGAGCGAAAGTGTGGAAGGTTGCCTACTTTGGCCACCACGCAATGCTCTTCCAACCGTACTCAATAGTTTTTGCAGTGGAATCGGTTTCTCCAAATAGCCAAAGGCGCCAATACGTGTCGCTTCTACTGCGGTATCTATCGTGCCATGCCCAGACATCATTACCACCGGCATTGTCAAAAAGCCGCCACTAGCCCAATCTTTCAATAATGTAATACCATCTGTGTCTGGCATCCAGATATCCAGCAACACCAAATCAGGGCGCGTCTGACTGCGCCAATTGCGAGCCTGTTCCGCATTCTCAGCCAACACTACGTGATAACCTTCATCACTTAGAATTTCTGACAACAGCTCACGTATTCCAATTTCATCATCGACAACAAGTATCGTATTGTTAGTCATCATCCTAGAATCCGTCTCCGCCAACAAAGTTCAACCAGCCTTACTCAATCACAACCACTCAAATACTTTATGCTGCCTGGTGACCTATTTCCAATCTATTCTTCACAGACACTGGCAGGTTTATAGAAATTTTAGCGCCATGGGGCTGGATATTTTCAGCCTGGATTGTACCACCATGCTCTTCAACAATTTTTTTCACGATTGACAATCCAAGTCCTGTTCCTTTGGATTTGGTTGTCACATAAGGTTCGAATGCCCGCACCTTGACTTGTTCAGAAAAACCACTGCCATTATCACTAACACTGAATTGTACGCCATCATGTATTAATTCAGTACGAACAGTAATTACAGGCATTAACGCGTCATTCAATGCATCCTGAGCATTTTGTAAAAGATTGTGCAACACTTGGCGCAACCTCGCAGAATCTCCTGTTATCGCAGGCATATCAGTGGCTAACTCTAGCTGAATTTGAGGTCGCGTTGTACCATCTGCGGTCACACTTCCTGTCTCGTAGAGCGCTAAAACCTCCCGCACCAGCTGATTAAAATCCAGCTGACGAAGTTCTAGTTCCGGCGCACGTGCATACTCACTAAATTCGTTTACCATTCTTTTCAGTGCTTCTACCTGATTGACGATTGTCTCGGTTGAGCGCTGCAAAATTCTAGCATCCTGCTCATTTAGTTTTCCTGCAAACTTGTGCAACATGCGTTCCGCTGACAACTGAATCGGCGTCAAGGGATTCTTTATTTCGTGAGCTAGGCGCCTTGCAACTTCACCTCGAGCAACCGCACGCTGCACTTGCAACAGGCTTGTAATATCATCAAATACAACAACACCGCCGCCACCTGAAATCTTTGGCATACGTGTACCACGTAACAATAACACTTGATTATTACCTTCAATAAAACGTGTTATCTGACGCTCCCATTCACCTGATTCCGCTAATTGAAATCCTTCCTGAATTTCAGTAACCAACGTGCGCAACTGCGGCTCCCTCTCGACGCAACCATCGATGGTTGAGCCATCCAGGCTGATCAAGGGAATTTGCAGAATCTGTTCTGCGCTACGATTTGCGGTATTCAAACATAATTTATCATCAAACACCAACACGCCAGAGGAAAGGTTAGCCAAAATACTTTCCAGATACGCTCGGGCGCTTTCTACTTTCTGTTGATTATACTGCGCTGTTGCACGCGCCTCTTCCAATTGCTGCGTCATCAGATTAAAAGAATCAGTCAATATCCCTAGTTCATCATTACTTTGTACCAAATGACGTCTACTGAAATCGCCTTGAGCGATAGCACGCGTACCTTCTGCCAGCATACCCAATGGTGCGCTCAATCTTTCACTGAGCAAAAAGGCCGCCGCAAGCGCGGAAAAAAGTGATAGTAGCAAAACCAAGGTTAACGTTACGCTATAAAGTCGAGTTAACCCCTGACGTGATAGCAATAATTCCTGATAATCACGATAGCCTGCCTGCAACGTTTCCGCATCTTTGGCCAGTTGCTGCGGTACGGGCTGCAACAATTGTAAAACACGAATATCTTCATCTAAACTTAGCACATTCACGGGTGATATAACTCGCAAATAGAGCCCTTTGTCAGCAATTGACTCAATCGCACTGTATGCTTTTTGTGCTCTAATATGGCGCATTACCGACGTACTCGGCTTGCCTGGAAACAAGGCGGCTTTATCCACACTGGCAAACGCAATTACCTTGCCGTCCTGATTAAAAAGCGTTGCTTCCTGAATCTCGGATTGCCTCAATAACTTATTTAATGCTAATACTGGCGAAATCGTGGGCTCGGACAATGTCAACGCGGCGGAACGCGCTTTTTTACGCAGTTCAGTCAACAAATTTTCAAGCATAGTATGGCCGAGATTCAATCCACCCTCGAGCGCGCGGTCTACCTTGACATCAAACCAGGATTCAATACTTTTTCCCAGAAATTGCACTGATACAGTGTACACTAAGGCGCCAGGAACAATCGCCATTAAAGAAAAAAACAATAACAAACGAAACGCAAGCCTGGAACCAAATTCGCGCGCCCTGAGTCTACGCGCAAGCCGCCACAATAAATATCCCACCATCACCATGAGGAACACTACGATGACAATATTGAGCGCGATCAGAAGCCGGTAGCGACGTTCAAAGAATTCCGTATTGGCACCGGCTGTGGCAAGCAAAAAAAGCATCACCACGCCCAGGCCACCGCCAAAAATAATGGCGTATTTCACAAATCACCTTGCTGATAAAGTTTCTCCGCAGACAAAGGTATATTTGTACGCCACTCCAGTCGATCAGAAGTTAAATGCCACGCTTTAGAGCCCAGCGTTTCGACCTGAAATGGTTTAGGCAGCCGCGTCAGGTCAAGCCATATACGCAAAGTTGCAATATAATCAACCCCCTGCTTTAATTCAGACAGAATCGTGACCGGATATTCGCGTATCTGGCTCAGCACTCGCAATGCCTCTTCCAGCGTGTCAAAATTTTTCGTCCACGATCCATATCTAGGACTTAAACGATATTGACGGGTAAGTGCATTATAGCTCAACCCCATCCGCAACTTACTCCGCGCCACTTCTTGATCAAACCAATACCAGCGCGACTCTACCAAACTGAATTTGGTTGCAATATAGAGTGTCACACCCTTTTCAAGCGCTTGTTCCAAAGTGGTATTAAGCACAACCTGCGAATCAACGTTTAGTTGATAACCTTCGTCCACCACAACTAGGTCAACCCACTTTATTCGAATTCCACTTTCAGCACGAACCACCGTTGCCGTGAGTAATGTTGCAACAATCAATAATATGATGCCGATGACACGCAATAAATTTGATAACTGCATAACAGATTCAGGATTTTTGCAGTAGCGCATAAAAAAAACCATCATGCTGAAAATCCGGCAATAATTGCCCTTCAATCATTTCAGTTTGAATAAGCGGCAATTGGCGTGCATCCGAATGCTGGGATAAAAACGCTTCAACTTGCAATTCATTTTCCTCTGCAAAAATTGAGCAGGTCACATAGAGCAACTTACCACCTTTATTTAGTATTGGCCATAAAGCGTTAAGAATTTTATGTTGGTTTGCAGAAAATTTAAGTAAATCACTTTCACGCCGCAACCATTTAATATCAGGGTGACGACACACGACGCCCGAAGCAGAACAAGGCACATCAGCCAAGATACGATCAAACGGCTTACTATCCCACCATTTCGCTGGCTGCGCAGCATCGCCACAGATTAGCTTCGCCGCTTTAATCCCAACCCGGTCGAGATTCTGTTTCACGCGAGCAAGCCTTTCAGAATCACTATCCAGCACGGTCAACGCCACATTTGCCATTTCCAGCAGATGCGTACTTTTACCGCCGGGCGCGGCACAGGCATCCAATACCCGCAGACCATCACACACATCCAAAAACGGGGCTGCCAGCTGCGCGCCAGCATCTTGCACCGTCACTAATCCAGCCGCAAATCCAGGTAATTTTTCCACCGTGACGGGTTTGATTAATTTAATTGCGCCATTCCATAATAATTGCACATCCAGTCCACTTTCCTTAAGTAAACCCAGATATTCATCACCGCCAATTTTTTGCTGATTGACCCTTAATGTCATTGATGGCCGTTGATTATTTGCGTTTAGTATTGTTTTGTAGCTTCGAGGATATTGCATCCGGAGCTTATCGATCCACCATTGCGGATGAGAATATTGCGCCACCTCATTTTTCATTACTTGCTTTAGCAGCACTTCGCGACGTCGCAGATAATTACGCAGCACTGCATTGACCAACCCTTGCATCCCCTTACCACCTTCCAGAGACCGAGCAGCTGAGACCGCATGATCTACTACCGCATGAGGCGGCGCTTTGCTGTATTGCAACTGATACAAACCCACAAGCAACAAATATTTAAGACGCATGTCTTTTAATGTTTTTTTCAACAAAAGTTCAAGCAGCGCATCTAGTTGGCCATAAAAACGTAACACACCATAACTGAGATCTTGAATTGCTCCTCGTTGCTGACTTGATAACGTAAGATTGGCACGCCAAAATGTTTGCAACACTGCCGTCAAACTAGCACCAGCTAACACCTTTCCGATAATCGTTGCAGCCTCAAGCTGCGCTTTAATCATTTTGAATGTGCGCTCGCATATGTTGAAAAATCAAAAAAATCTCCAGGCTGCAATGGGTAGCCAGCGAGAAATTCCGTTGCACTCAATTTTCTTCCACCTGGTTTCTGGAGCGCTTCCAGAATTATCGCACCACTACCACAAGCCACAACAATACCATCGCGTCTGATTGCAATAATCTCACCTGACTCCCCAGATTCATCCATGGCTACCTTTCCCTGCCATATCTTCAGCACATTACCCCGAATCTGCGTATAGGCACCAGGACTGGGATTAAAAGCATGTATTAATCGGTTTATCTGGCCTGCATCCTGCTGCCAATCAATGGCTGCCTCAGCTTTATGAATTTTTGGGGCATAGCAAGCAAGCGTCTCATCCTGGGCACTCGCAACCAGTTTTCCTTGCTGCAAAAGCGTTAGTGCCGTCACAATACTGTGAGCACCCAGTTTGCTTAGTTTGTCATGTAATGTTTGCGTTGTGTCCCTGGATTCAATCGCAAGGCGTGCTTTAAATAACATTGCACCGGTATCGAGACCTGCATCCATTTGCATAATGGTAATACCCGTTTCCTGATCACCAGCCAGTATTGCCCGCTGAATCGGTGCAGCGCCACGCCAGCGGGGCAGCAATGAAGCATGGATATTAAAGCAGCCATAACGCGAAATATTTAATACCGCCGCAGGTAAAATCAGTCCATATGCCGCGACAACCATTACATCAGCGCCAAATGCCATTAATTTTGAATGAAGCGCTTGCGACTTAAATGTCGGTGGCTGCAACAGCGCAATACCATGATCCAAAGCTAACAATTTTACCGCACCCGCAACCGTTTTCATTCCTCGTCCCGCAGGACGATCCGGTTGCGTTAACACCAGCACTACTTCATGGCCGGCAGCAACCAGGGCTTCCAATGCGCTGGCGGCAAATATCGGTGTGCCCGCAAAAATAATTTTCATTTGATCCTGTTGAAAAACTGGGATATTTCTAGCATTGATCTAATAATGACAAATATGCACCCTATTCCGAAAAATCGTAGTTGTGAAGTGCTTGGCGTGTGCAAACAATTTCAACCAACTTCATCACAAGGTATTGCGCTTCCTTTTTTTTAATTTTGCTAGAACACGTGACTGTTTCAATTTTGACCAATACTCAACAAACACCTTTCCCATCAAATGATCCATTTCGTGTTGTAAACAGACTGCGAGCAAACCACTGGCATCAAGAACAAATGGCTTGCCATCAGAATCTAGCGCCTTGACAGTAATGGCTTCGGCACGCCGCACTTTTCCATAGATTCCTGGTACCGACAAACAACCCTCTTCACAATCAGATTTTCCGCTGTTGGCGGTAATTTCAGGATTAATGAATACCAATAAACGGTCATGTGTCTCAGATGTATCAATAACAATGATGCGCTGATGGATATCAACTTGGGTCGCGGCAAGACCAATTCCAGGCTCCGCATACATCGTTTCAGCCATGTCCCGGATTAATGCGCGTGTTTTGTCAGTTATCTCCGGCACGGTTTCGGCGACAGTATGCAATCGCTCGTCCGGATACTGCAGTATCTTAAGAATAGCCATAAAAAACTTGTGTAATTTGATAAACCAAGCACTGAAGTTAAACCATATGATGACACATGAATACAATTAACAAGATTGCGCTCAACAAACAAAGT
>JAJFJI010000328.1 GCA_021774205.1 Nitrosomonas sp. | reverse complement strand
GGAATAGACAATTCTTGAATATTGCCGCGTGGTTATGTGTGGCGATAATTTGATTCTACTCGGGAACAGGTAATTCTCGTTTTTAAGCCTGGTATGTTCGATCCAATCTGATGGGAAGGTGTCATATATGGTCCGCCCCGTTTTGCAAGATAAAATTCAAGTGATGGCATAAAAGGTAACACCTGCTCCTATGAACCTAACGGTGTCAAGGGCCCATTGGAGGCCGCATGACTGATGAGGCGGGAATGCGCGGATTCCATCAGGGCTAGAGGTAATATTTAAACCTCACGAACGATCGCTAAAGGTACCCCATAAATCGTTGCTGCGCACGATTTAGAAATCGTCACAAAGTAGACTGTTTATACCGATTGGTTTGAGTTTTGTTGTGAGCTATGATCTCAAAAGCGTTTTTTTATCGCATCCATTGCCCAGGAAGGAATATCACCAACATTGGATGGAGCGTCCTCCCACGGGTCAGCCTGTTTGGCCATTGCGCGCCCGGCATCGAAGGCTGCACGCATCTGTTTCGGATCAAAGGCAAGAGGGTCTTTTCCGATCTCTACACTTTCGGGAATCGCCGCCATGTTGAATGCGTAGCCTAGAAACTGAGCGCCGAAATAGGATCGTGTCAAAGCCGTCTGCATGGATTGGTCCATCATCACGCTGACTGTTGTGGCGGCAACGTCGCCAAGGGCCCTGCGCAAGGCCTCGGGAGGATGATTGAGCCTACCGTTATTAATTATAAAAAGGTTTCCCTTACCATGCAGCGGGGGTTTGGGTTTCGTCGTTCCTCCCATTCCAGCGACGACAATATTCGAACGGGCAGCTCCATCAACAAAAAGATGGCCATCGATTTCAACCGCTGGAAAAACGATAGGAAACGATGCCGAGGCGAGCAGGACCTTACGATATAGATCGAGTTTTCCATCCCTGGCAATCAGTGACATATTCCAAACCCAGGTCTGACCGTAATCAACATTGGTCGTACCCACAAACAGCAGCCGATTTTCGTCGAAGGCAGCAGCTACACGTTTCAGAGTCTTGGCTGTGATATGCTTGGCGATGAGTGCACGCAGCGGTGCGGTATCCCGCAATGAATCGGCACCGGAGATGATGTCTATGAATCCTCTGTCCTGGTAGATGTCGTCTTTGGTGATTGTCGTGTACATTTCCTCAAGACTCGCATCGTCGGCCGGGGTGCCGAGTAGGGCGTGGGTGGACAGCAATGCGCCGGTACTGACACCGCCGACAGCATCAAACTCTGGCCGCTGGCCGCTCTCACGCCAACCAATGAGGAAGCCGGCACCGAAAGCACCGTTCTGACCACCGCCAGATAATGAAAGAAGATTAAGTGCGTGCCCGCGTTTGTGTTCCAGTTGCCGAACAAGATTTTCGCCGGGTTTCGAAGCCGCAGCGTACAGAGGCGATGGCTGATTTGGATTCAGCGGGTCGTTGCCATTGGGCAGCACGGCGTACTGCGCTGCCTGTTGAGAAAGTGCTCTTTTCGGAGTCGATTCACAGCCCGCCAGCAGCAGTGCGACGATACTGCCCGTAAGGATGATCAAGTGTCTGTTTATCATTTCTAAAATCTCCCACTACTTAGTCTGATTTCTATTGATACCCAGAGTACCAGGTATCGGAGTCTTAACTTCCCCCTATCGTGGGCACATCCGGCCTAGTTTCTGAGTATAGGGGGCCGTCGAATGAAAGTCGACGTATGATCCTGAAAATCCAGGATCATACAGTCCATTCAATCACAAACATAATGAAACGGGTTAATAGGCTCTGTCGCATTAAGCGCAAAAGCGCATATTTCGGATGAGCTGACATGCCATCCCGTTAAACTAGACGGATTTATTCTGCCAGCTCATAAAATTGCTCAGCAAAAGACATCTTGTCAACTCACTCCATCATCATCTGATCTTTGCGAATCACGTACATTAGTTCGATGCCAGCCAAGATGTTATTAGCTGATTGAAAAGATTTGAATCCGAGCATTGGTTTTGTCACTCGCCACTGCTCGATGGTCTTGTTCCACAATATTATTGAGATATTTGACCTGACGAACCACCATGAGTATCTCACTGTTGGCATTGATCTCATCAACCGCCGCTTTATTGGCACCACTTTTTATCCACCGTGACCTTTTCAGGAACACCATTGGCCTGCATAGCTTTGTCAAATAGGCGTTTAGCAGCAGCCTTATCGCGCTTGGCCGTTAATAGAAAGTCGATCGTTTTACTATTCCTGTCCACAGCGCGACAGAAGTATTTCCAAGTGCCTTTGACCTTGATATAAGTCTCGTCCATCCGCCAGCTTCCATCAACCGGGCGCCTATGTTTTCTGAAAATCTTTTCCAGTAATGGTAGAAACCTGATCGCCCAACGGCTCACTGTAGAATGAACCACTGATACACCACGCTCCTATAACCTGGCTACCAATTGCTATACCAGGATCACTTCTTCTTCAAAAAAAAAACAAATTCTTCGCTATTTTCCGACATCGACAATAGCGCATGACCCGTTTGATCAGCAAAAACCTGAAAATCAATGACCGCGCCTGGATCGGTGGCGACAATCTTAAGCACTTGTCCGCTGCTCATTTCAGCTAAAGATTTTTTGGTGCGTAAGATGGGCAATGGGCAAACCAGGCCGCGCGCATCCAGTTCCTTATCAAAACTCATCTGTTTCCTTTTTTATCTGTGTGGATATTTTTCCGCATTATTACTGCCTTTCAGCATGCTTCGTAATTCTTCATTGGTCAAGGCACTGCTGAACATATATACCAATGACGGTTTGCGGCTAACTGAGGTGGAAAAACATCATTTGATTGATATTGTTGAGAAGATATATCAACGTCTGGAACGCTTTATTTTGTATTGCGACGGATTTGACGTTTGAGCCCAATGAACCTAGCTATAAGGCATTAAAAGTGGTTTTAGACGGCTCCGTGGCGGCAGTTTCCGATAATGTAATCAATTTACGCAACATCCAACCGCCGCCATATGATGCCGAAATTCATGCAAATAATCTGGGCACTCAATATATCGGAGAAAAAGGTATCAGGAATTGAAGCATGCAATGACACTTTTTCTAGCACACCTACCACTCTGCGGCGCTTGACGTGACGACCACCAGGCCACTGATACGACGGCACTGCCAGATGAGCTTTTGAGATATTTCAGGAGCTAATTATTCGTTGGCGACGCCGCTGTCCGTTTCCTCAAGCGGCGCGTCAAGTATGGCGCGAACCTCAGCCAGCGCCAGCAGATCGGGGTCCGGCTCAACCGTATTCTCGATAATCCGTGCGCGGGCCAGCAGCGCTTCCGGCGCGCCGCCGGCAAGAATCACCGGAACGCCGAGCATCGCGTTTGCAGCTAAGCGCATCTGATCAAGATCGACGTTTGTTTCTTTCTCGTTGGCCAGCATTTCGACCTTCTCGAGGATATTGATCAGTCGCTGTTCGATACTGACCTCATCGTCCTCAAGCGGCACGTGACTTTCGAAATAGATGTGACCGTCTTTCCAGCCGGCGAGAAAAGGCTCGTTGATAATGGTTACAGACTCTCCAACACCAACCAGGTCGTAAAGCAACTCGATGTTCTCTGGATACATGCGTACGCATCCGTGACTGACACGCATGCCGACACCATAAGGCTTGTTGGTACCGTGGATCAGGTAGCCGGGAATACCCAGCTTCAGTACGTGCTGGCCGAGTGGGTTGTCGGGACCTGGCGGCACGACGGCGGGCAGCGGATCGCCAAGCGCTTCATGCTCTTTGCGCACCGATGCTGGCACGTACCAATGCGGATCCTCCGCCATGTAAACCACTGTGGACGAACCGAGCGGCGTCTGCCAGCCGACCCGGCCGATACCTATCGGGTAGGTCATGACGGTCTGCGGTTGACCATCCTCCACTGGTGCAAAATAAAACAGTCGCTTTGACGCGACATTTAGAACAACGCCCTCCCTGGGAACATCGGGCAAAACATACTGCGTCGGCAGGATGATGCGCGTTCCGTCGCCGGGTAGCCAGGGATCGACCTCAGGATTGGCATCGACAAGCTCGTCGTAACCAAGACCGTATTCGCGGGCCAGGTCGGAAAACGTGTTATCTTCCTTCGCAAACACAATCTGCGGCTCACCGATGACAGTCTGGTCCGACGATTCCAAGACAAAATAGTTAGGATTTATCGGCTCGAGCCGCGGACGTGCTTCGGGTGGCGGTAATTCGACAACTCGCACGTCGGATTCCGAAAGTGGCATCAGAAAATCGTTGAGTGCCGCGCAGGCAGACAAAACAGCTATCAGCACGATCAATGCTGTTGCTTTCACGAAATTGGTGATGATGATCAAATCGGTAACCGGAATATAGGAAAAAAACGCCATTTTTGTTAACATGAAATATACGCAAAGGCGGATATTTAGTCAAACTGGTTGCTGAATAATCAGAACAGTGTCTGTTTTTTGCTTAAAAGTGCATTGAGTGGTAATTTATCAGCGTGGAATAGCGCCGAAGATGATGAGGCGTATCGTGATTTATCATTGCTTCGAAATCGTTAAAATCCCTATCCCGTTTACGGATCAGCAAGCAATTAAAAACAGGCCTGCGCTGATTATTTCTTCAGCAAGGTCATTTAATTGTTATATTGATTATAGCGCCATAGCAATGACTACTTCTGTCAAACATTCCGCCTGGCCATTGGATACAATAATAAGTGATTTAAAAAGTGCGGGTTTGCCTGTGGCATCATTAATACGTTTAAAACTATTTACCTTGGATCATCGTTTAATCATCAAGTCATTAGGTCACTTATCAACTCAGGATAAAATACTTTTTAAACAGAATTTTTCTTCGCTGACACAATAATTACATACTGGGTCTTCAGATCCAAAATTGCAACCAATAAATATGCCCATCAATATTTCTCCTTTACTGCCCGAAAAGCTGTTACCCATAGCCGGTGTGTCGCTTGGCATTGCAGAAGCCGGCATTAAGAAACCTGATCATAAAGATTTACTGGTGATCGCTTTGGATGACGGCGTAAAAGTCGCTGGCGTCTTTACCAAAAACCGGTTTTGTGCCGCACCGGTGATTGTGGCGAAGCTACATCTGACTGAAAATTCCATTCGTGCCTTAGTGGTAAATACCGGTAATGCCAATGCAGGTACAGGCAATAGTGGATTGGAACATGCATGCACGACTTGCGCTACTTTGGCTAAATTATTGGATTGTAAAGCACAGCAAGTATTGCCGTTTTCGACTGGCGTCATTATGGAGCCATTGCCCATTGAGGCTATCATTAATGGATTGCCTGCGGCAGTGGCTGATCTCAAGCCGGATAACTGGTTTGATGCGGCGCATGCCATTTTGACGACAGATATTGTGCCAAAAGCGGTTTCAAAACAAATTCAATTGAATGGCCAAGCAATCACCATTACCGGCATTGCAAAGGGCTCCGGCATGATTCGTCCAAATATGGCGACCATGCTAGGGTTTATCGCTACAGATGCGACGATTAGCCAGTCTTTGTTGCAGCAGATGGTGCAATATGTGGCTAATCATTCTTTTAATTGTATTACGGTCGATGGTGATACTTCCACCAATGATGCATTTATGTTGCTGGCAACGGGTCATGCGGGCGCGGAGATTACAAGTACCGAATGCGCAGCGTTTGGCTTGTTACAGGAGGCAATTACCGCTGTTTCGGCGGAGCTGGCCCGGATGATTGTACGCGATGGTGAAGGCGCAACCAAATTTATCACGATTCAGGTTGATGGCGGCAAAGACCTGGATGAATGCGCCAAAGTTGCTTATACCATTGCGCATTCGCCATTGGTCAAGACGGCTTTTTTTGCTTCTGACCCCAATTTGGGAAGAATACTTGCAGCAATTGGTTATTCGGGAATTAATGAACTAAACGTAAATGGTATCCAGCTTTATCTGGATAATGTTTTAGTTGCCGAGAACGGTGGCAGAGCGTCAGGCTATGAGGAGACGGATGGGCAGCAGGTAATGAATCAGCCTGAGATTACTGTGCGCGTTGCGCTTAACCGTGGTACAACAACAACAACCGTTTGGACCTGTGATTTTTCTTATGACTATGTCAGGATTAACGCGGAATATCGAAGCTAATAGATTACCCCCATGAGTAAAATAGATAAATTGTGCAATCGTGCGGACAAGCTGCTTTTGCGACTGGAAAAATTGCTACCCGCGGAACAACCAGATACTGATTGGAGAGCCGCAATTGCTTTTCGCTGGCGCAAGCACGGCAATACCGGATACCTGCAACCGATTACACACCCGCATAATATTACACTGGACGCATTACGCGGCATTGATGAACAAAAGGAACGTATTGATC
>JAJFJI010000327.1 GCA_021774205.1 Nitrosomonas sp. | reverse complement strand
ACGAAGACGAAGACGAAGATGACGATGATGATGAGGATGATGACGACTAAGCGTCAGCGTAATTGTTGTTGAGGCGTTGTTTTTGGAAGCCTGTCCGGCTTCTCCCTATGCCTGTCCGGAAATTGAATAGATTGTTTTCGGGCAGGCAAGTTTCTGAGTTCATAACTTGCTACTTTTAACGATTAAAACGCAAGTTGATATTAATTTTTTTAGGATTAGCTTGGCTTGTAGGATATTCAGATTGTTGCAGTTTGGCTTAGGAATAAAAATTACCGCGCAGTTTGCTGTTGGGGATGAGTATGTATTACGCAACATTAACGCCAAGCATCAGAGTTGAATAGTTACATAAATAAGATTGCCCGCCCCCTGATGGCGGGTTTTTTATTTCGATGAGGTAAAAAATGTTAAATCATTTCCCAAAAGCGAATGTTGTGCATCCACATAGAACGAGAGATTATTTTATTGCTGGATTCACTTTTTTTTGCGCTGGGGTTAGTTTAGTAATTGATGGTTTTGCAAGTCTGGCGATACAGAATTTATTAGGTGTTTTTGCATGGATTTTTTTGATTGCATTGCTATTTGGTGAAAATAAAGAAATAAGAATGCAGGTGGCAATCGCCGTTGCTTTTGCAACGGTTGGGGAACATTTTGCATCTATTTACATGGAAGGGTACACTTATCGATTTGAAAATGTGCCGCTTTATGTGCCTCCAGCGCATGGAATGGTTTATCTGACGGCTGTTGCACTTGCGCGATCGGGCTTGTTCCTGAATTATGCCAGGAAAATAGCTATCGTTGTGGTTGTACTTGGTGGTTCATGGGCACTTTGGGGTATCAGTGGCATTCCTGAGCACGGTGATCAAGTCGGCGCGGTGTTATTCTGCGTGTTCTTACTGTATTTATTTAAAGGTCGTTCACCACTAGTATATCTCGGCGCATTTTTCATAACGACATGGTTGGAAATTATTGGGACAGCGGCGGGGACATGGTACTGGGCTAAGATAGAACCCGTATTTGGTTGGACACAAGGTAATCCTCCTAGTGGCGTTGCTGCCTGGTATTGCTTAGTTGATGCGGTAGCAATAGGTTGTGCGCCAATACTCCTGGTTTATATGAAAAAATTTAATGAGTGGCTAATAGTCAGAAAATATGGGCGAAGAGTGAGAGGCACAATTAAACCTGACGTTGTAGAAGAAACATCTATTAAACGATATAAATAGTGATTAATTCAATTTTTAGGAGTTAATTTGTGACTGTCATTCGATTGCCGGATGGTTCGGAGCGCAAATACGATCATCCTGTAACGGTATTAGAGGTTGCCGCTTCTATAGGCGCTGGATTAGCGCGTGCAGCGCTTGCTGGTAAAGTCAATGGCAAGCTGGTCGATGTGACAAATCGTATTGAGAACGATAGTGAACTGACGATAATCACTGAAAAAGATGCCGAAGGATTAGAGATTATACGTCATTCTTGTGCCCATCTTTTGGCGCACGCGGTCAAAGAATTATTTTCCGAAGTACAAGTTACTATCGGTCCAGTGATTGAAGATGGTTTTTATTATGATTTTTCTTACAAGCGTCCTTTTACCCTTGATGACTTGACGGCCATTGAGAAAAAAATGGTGGAAATCAGTAAGCGAAACATAAAAATTGAGAGAAAGGTATGGGAAAGAACGGATGCCATCAATTATTTTAAAAATCAAGGAGAGCATTACAAAGCACAGATCATAGAATCGATACCTGGAGAAGAAGATGTGTCATTGTATTTTCAGGATAATTTTACCGATTTATGCCGTGGGCCGCATGTTCCTGCAACTTCTAAGATCAAAGTATTTAAGTTAATGAAAGTTGCTGGTGCTTATTGGCGCGGAGATTCAAATAATGAAATGTTACAACGAATTTATGGCACTGCTTGGATAAAGAAAGAGGACCAGAAAGATTATTTACACCGTTTGGAGGAAGCCGAGAAACGTGACCATCGTAAGTTGGGAAAGCAGCTTAATTTGTTTCATATTCAGGAAGAAGCGCCTGGGATGGTATTCTGGCATCCAAAAGGGTGGACACTGTGGCAACAAATCGAGCAATATCTTCGAGATGTCCTTAATGATAATGGTTATCAAGAAATTCGTACGCCACAGGTACTTGATAAAGCATTGTGGGAACGTTCCGGTCATTGGGAAAATTTCCGTGAAAATATGTTTACAACTAATGCGGAAGAGCGTAATTTTGCAATTAAACCAATGAATTGCCCTGGCCATGTTCAGATATTTAATCAGGGTTTAAAAAGCTATCGCGATTTGCCATTACGTCTGGCTGAATTTGGTTCTTGCCATCGAAACGAACCGTCAGGTGCTCTACATGGTGTTATGCGAGTAAGGTCATTTACTCAGGATGACGCGCATATTTTCTGCACTGAGGAACAAGTACAAGCAGAAGTCGTTAAATTTATCGATCTTTTGCAGATTGTGTATTCAGATTTTGGATTTGATGAAGTTTTGGTAAAACTTTCTACGCGTCCAGAGAAACGGGTCGGTTCGGAAATTCAGTGGAAAAAGGCTGAAGCGGCACTGGAAGCGGCATTAAATCAGAAGCATCTAATCTGGGATTTGCAGCCTGGCGAAGGTGCTTTTTACGGACCTAAGATTGAATTCTCATTAAAAGACTGTATTGGGCGTGTGTGGCAATGTGGAACATTGCAACTTGATTTTTCTATGCCAGGCCGGTTGGGTGCTGAGTATGTTGCTGAGGACAATGATAAACATGTGCCGGTTATGCTGCATCGTGCAATTCTGGGCTCATTAGAGCGTTTTATTGGTATTCTTATTGAAGATCATGCGGGTGCGCTCCCACTTTGGCTTTCGCCAGAACAGGTAGTGGTGATGAATATTTCCAAGGGACAGAGTGACTATGCGAATAAAGTAGCCTGTGAACTTAAACGTAATGGAATAAGGGTTAGTTTGGACTTGAGAAATGAGAAAATAACCTATAAAATCCGGGAACATAGTTTGCAGAAGCTGCCTTACCAAATTATAGTTGGAGATGAAGAAGTTCGAACGCGTTCGGTTTCGGTACGTGAGCGTGGCGGCGTCGATCTAGGACAGATGAACCTGGATTCATTGATTAATCGCCTGCAAGCGGAAATATCTGCAAAAGATAAAGTAGGATGATTTTTTTGTTACATTCATAATCATTACTGTTATGGCGTTAACATGTGATATTTTGATGCCAATTTAACTTTTTTAATTATTAATAGACTTGGAGAATAACCATCGCTCGAGGCAAAGAAGTACGCATAAATAATGAAATAGATGCACCAGAGGTGCGCTTGATTGGTGTTGATGGAGAGCCGCTTGATATCGTCAAGCTAACAGATGCGAATGCCATGGCTGAGGAAGCTGGTGTCGATCTGGTAGAAATAGCGCCGACTGCGAAACCACCAGTTTGTCGTTTGATGGATTATGGTAAGTATCGTTATCAGGAAAGCAAGAAGAAGCAGGACGCCAAGCAGAAGCAAAAACAGACCCAGATTAAGGAAATAAAATTTCGTCCCAATACCGATGAGGGTGATTATAATATTAAGCTTCGCAATTTGATTAGTTTCTTAAATGATGGCGATAAGGCAAAAATAACATTGCGTTTTCGTGGTAGAGAAATGGCACACCAGGAATTTGGCGTGCGTTTATTAGAGCGCGTAAGAAACGACTTAGAGCCCTATGCGGTCGTGGAGCAATTTCCAAGAATGGAAGGACGGCAGATGGTAATGGTTTTGTCACCAAAAAAGAAAGAAGTAAATATAGCTAAGCCAAAAGAAGCAAAATCCAAGGAGGCTCTGCCAAGCTCTGCGGTTGATTCTTAATTGTAATTATTCAGCGTTCTAGTTGCTGAATAGTTACGCAACATTCAGTTTTTGTGTTGTAACAATAAGTGATCACTGGGTTTAATAAAGTGTTCCAGTTTGGAAACACCCAGTTTCATGTTCAAAAGGAGTGTTAATATTTATGCCTAAGATGAAGACAAAAAGAGGCGCAGCAAAGCGATTTAAAGTGCGAGCGGGCGGAAGTATTAAGCGTTCGCAAGCTTTTAAGCGCCATATTCTTACTAAAAAGACAACAAAAAATAAGCGTCAGTTGAGAGGGATTATCACGGTTCATCCCAGCGATGTAATGTCTGTACGCACCATGTTACCTTACGCATAAAGAGGGAGAAAAACAATGCCAAGAGTAAAACGTGGTGTAACAGCCCACGCACGTCATAAAAAAATTCTGAGTCTAGCCAAAGGCTATCGAGGTCGACGAAAAAATGTATATCGTGTTGCCAAGCAGGCAGTAATGAAGGCAGGGCAATATGCATATCGAGATCGACGTCAACGCAAGCGTCAGTTTCGAGCCTTATGGATTGCGCGTATTAATGCCGCAGCACGTGAATGTGGTTTATCTTATAGTGTTTTCATGAATGGTTTGAAAAAAGCATGTGTCGAAGTAGATCGCAAAGTGCTTGCTGATCTGGCTGTGTTTGATAAGCCTGCTTTTGCAAAAATTGCTGAGCAGGCCAAAGCCAGCTTGGGAAATTAGAGTTAACTGTAAAACTACTACTCAGATATAGTTAATATATGATAGAGGGAGGTCGAGGGGGAAGGAGCCTCAGCCTCCCTTTTCTTGTTTGACTAAGTTTTGTTTTTACCGTTAAGTGCTTTGCTATTCAAGTAGTGGCCGTTCGGCCGTTGAATGCCAGGCTACCCATAGTTTATTAAGCATTCCTGTCGGTTAGGAATTATTTCGTAGCGATTTATAGTGAATTTGGTGGTTTGATTAAAGAATCCCGCAGGCTTGGCAAGGCTACGTTGAGGTTATTCTGAATGAAGATCAGTCAAAGATGCTGAAAAGATAAATGCAATAATCGCTATTTGTAGCGGTGCTGAGTAAATAGAAAACAAGTGTCGTTGATACGTTATATAAATTAGTATGAAAGACTTGGACGAAATTATAACCGAAGCAATAACCATACTTGATAGCATAGATAATGCTATTGAACTGGAACAGGTTAAAGCGCGTTACCTTGGTAAAGGCGGCGTACTTACTGAATTATTGAAAGGTTTAGGCAAGCTTGCGCCAGAAGATCGCCCAATTATGGGGAGCCGGATAAATCAGGCAAAACAGCAGTTCGAAGTGGCCCTAAATCGTCGCCGTCAGGCTATTCAAGAAGAAAAAATGGAGGCGCAATTATCAGCGGAAGCGCTGGATGTAACGATGCCTGGAAGAGGAGTAGGTGTCGGTGGATTGCACCCTATCACTCGCACGATGAATCGTATTGAATCACTGTTTCATTCGCTTGGTTTTGCAGTGGCTTCTGGTCCAGAGATAGAAACTGATTTTTTTAATTTTACGGCGCTGAATATTCCCGAGAATCATCCTGCGCGGGCAATGCATGATACGTTTTACGTTGAAAATGGGGGTCTTTTGCGGACCCATACATCACCAGTACAGATTCATTATATGCAAAAGCATAATCCGCCGCTAAAATTAATTGCACCAGGGCGCGTTTACCGTTGTGATTCCGATGTTACACATACGCCAATGTTTCATCAGGTAGAAGGGCTGTGGATTGATGATCAAGTTAGTTTCTCTGCATTAAAGGGCGTGTTAGCAGACTTTATGGAAAAGTTTTTTGAGCGGGAAGATTTGCCTGTACGTTTCCGTCCTTCATTCTTTCCTTTTACAGAACCATCTGCTGAAATGGATATTGGTTGTGTGATGTGTCATGGAAAAGGTTGTCGAGTATGTAGCCATACTGGGTGGTTGGAGGTGCTGGGTTGCGGGATGGTGCATCCCAATGTTTTAAAGTATGTCAATATTGATAGTGAAGAAAACATTGGTTTTGCTTTTGGCATGGGTGCAGAAAGGCTGACCATGCTGCGATATGGTGTGAATGATTTAAGGCTATTCTTTGAAAATGATTTACGTTTTTTGAAACAATTTGGCTGAATATCCTTAGATAATTCGTCGTAACTTAGAGATTCCTCATGAAATTTTCTGAAAATTGGCTTCGTACATTGGTTAACCCGCCATGCTCGGGTGATGAATTGGCGTATTTGTTAACCATGGCGGGTTTGGAAGTGGAAGCCCTTGAACCTGTTGCGCCAAATTTTGATAAGGTCGTTGTAGCGGAAGTACTGTCAGTTGAAAAACACCCAACTGCAGACCGTTTAAATATTTGTTCTGTTGATGCCGGCATAGATGAAAATGATAAGCCATTGCAAATTGTTTGTGGCGCATCAAATGTTCAAGCCGGTGTAAAAGTTCCCTGTGCGCTGATTGGTGCGCGGTTACCTGAAATTGTTATTAAAAAAGCAAAATTACGAGGCGTAGACTCTCACGGGATGTTGTGTTCCACTAAAGAGCTGGGTTTAAGTGATGTGACTGATGGTTTATTGTTACTTCCTTGTGATGCGCCAATAGGTGAAGATTTTCGGAAATATTATGCGCTTGAAGACAAAATATTTTCGCTTTCATTGACCCCCAATCGTGCTGATTGTCTTGGATTGGTTGGTGTGGCGCGAGAGGTGGCTGCAATTACTGATTCAGCGTTCTCGCCATCTAAGAATGAGCCCGCTTTTAATGAGATTGATGAGTGCTTGGCGGTGCATGTTGCTGAACCTGTTGCTTGCCCGCTTTATTGCGGTAGGGTCGTTCGAGGGATTCATCTTGATGTGCTGACACCCTCATGGATAGTGCGTCGTCTTGAGCGGAGTGGAATCCGTCCAATCAATCCCGTAGTAGATGTGACAAACTATGTCATGTTAGAGACTGGCCAGCCGATGCATGCTTTTGATTTGGCGAAAGTGACTGGATCGATTCAAGTACGCAATGCAAGAGCGGGTGAGCATATGCAACTTCTAAACGGTCATCAGTTGAATTTGCAGCCTGATATGCTTTTGATTGCTGACCAAAAAGGGCCACTTGCCCTGGCGGGAATTATGGGTGGTATGAATAGTGGCGTGATAGATGAAACAACAGATATTTTTTTAGAAAGTGCTTTCTTTGATCCAGCTATAATCAGTGGCAAGTCATTTTATCTGGGGTTTGGTTCTGATTCATCGCACCGTTTCGAGCGCGGCGTTGATTTCGCAGCAACACGGGATGTATTGGAGCGCGCTACAAATTTGATCATTAAAATTTGTGGTGGTAAGTCAGGCCCGATTACTGAAGTTAAAAGTGAATTGCCACAACGATCATCTGTTAACGTGCGTGTAAGTCGTGTAAAGCGTGTTTTAGGTATTAATATTGATAAACAACAGATAGCTGGATTTTTCCGGCGTCTAGGATTTGATTTTACTAGTGATGGAGATACATTCTATGTGATACCGCCTTCTTATCGATTTGATCTTGCAATTGAAGAAGATTTTATTGAAGAGGTGGCGCGTATTTTTGGGTATGATCATATTTCTGCCAGAGCGCCTAATAGCAGTTTCACTATGCTGCCCGCCACTGAAACAGTTCAGAATAAATCACAGTTTCGACAAATTCTCACTGCGCGTGATTATCAGGAAGTTATCAATTATGCTTTTGTAGATACTGCTTGGGAATCTGATTTCTCTGGCAACAAAGCGCCTATTGCTTTAAAGAATCCCATTGCCAGTCACATGAGCGTTATGCGCAGCAGCTTAATTGGCGGATTAATCGCTAACCTTCAATTCAATCTAAATCGTAAACAGGTCAGAATACGTTTATTTGAGATCGGTTGTTGTTTTCTTCGAGATGATAATAACAGTAACATACAGATAGAAAATCTAGCTGGCCTCTGTTATGGTGATGTTGTTCCCGAGCAATGGGGGATGTCTTCCCGTGCCATTGATTTTTATGATGTCAAGGCCGATATTGAGACCTTATGTTGGCCAAGTAATATTCATTTTGAAGCGGCTTCTCATCCAGCGTTGCATCCCGGTAAAACTGCCTGCGTCATTATCAACAACCAAAAAGCTGGCTGGATTGGAGAATTGCATCCTCGCTGGCAAAGTAAGTATGGTTTGTTAAAGGCTGCTGTTTTGTTTGAGCTGCATCTGGATACTTTGGTGACAAGATCGTTACCTGCGGCACAAGATATTTCAAAATATCCCCCGATACGACGTGATATCGCGGTTATTGTGTCGAACCATATTAATACACAATCTATTTTGGCGTGCATGTACGCAGAAAAGATTTCGATTATTTCAGAAATTTCTTTGTTTGATATTTATCGTGGAAAAGGTGTAGGAGAAGATAAAAAAAGTCTTGCATTCCGTATCTTATTGCAAGATACTGAGAAAACATTGACCGATCAAGATGCAGATTTTGTTGTTACAAGCTTGATTAATACTCTCGAGCGTAAATTTGGAGCAAAATTGCGGAATTAACAATAATTTCATTTGTATTTCGGCGTTTATAAGTTGCTTAGATTAAGTAGAATGGTATCTGTTCTGCAAGTGACTATTTACCCATTAAATGAAATATTAAAAATAGTGCCAGCAATAAAATATGTGACTGCTTTGTAAGCACATAAAAAACTGGCAAGCACAAAGATTAATAATCAAGTGGGGAATACATGGCATTAACAAAAGCTGAACTAGCAGACTTATTGTTTGAAAATGTGGGACTTAATAAGCGTGAAGCTAAAGACATGGTTGAGTCCTTTTATGAGGAAGTGCGAGCAGCGCTTCAAAATGGTGAGGGCGTTAAACTTTCAGGTTTTGGTAATTTTCAATTACGTGCCAAACCACAACGCCCTGGTCGCAATCCAAAAACTGGCGAGGAGATTCCGATTACGGCGCGCCGTGTCGTTACATTTCATGCCAGCCAAAAACTCAAAGAGATGGTAGAAAAAAACTATCATGGAAAACAGCATACAAAGTAATACATTTCCTCCTATTCCCACAAAACGGTACTTTACGATTGGAGAGGTTGGTGAACTGTGTGGTGTCAAGCCACATGTGTTACGGTATTGGGAACAGGAATTTGTGCAGTTAAAACCGGTCAAGCGCCGGGGAAACCGGCGCTACTATCAGCCTCAAGAGGTATTACTTATTCGACGAATTCGTGAGTTACTGTATGATCAGGGTTTTACCATAAATGGTGCGCGTAACCAATTAGGCCGGAAAAAATATGAAATACAGTCGGTCAAGAATGCTGCCCCAATGATTAATGCCCCTGCTTCAGTTGAACTGGCACAGTTAAAAAATGAGATTAGCGGTGTTATTTCGTTGTTACGTTCTTGATTAACTACGAACTATTTTTACCGAGTTTTTAATATCAAAGCATGTTTGCTATAATCCGTAAGTTCGGGGCGTAGCGCAGCCTGGTAGCGTACTTGCATGGGGTGCAAGTGGTCGGAGGTTCAAATCCTCTCGCCCCGACCAATCAAATCCGCTGAGTTAATACAACATAAGTTGGCGAGAATAAAAGCTGCATTGCGTCCGCAGTTTCTTTAATCCGAAAGTACGCGTTAATAATTATAAAGTTTTTGAGATGCGCATATTGCTCAGTAATGATGATGGATATTTTGCGCCAGGTTTAATTTGTCTTGCTGAAACACTTTCTCACGTTGCAGATATTATTGTAGTTGCGCCTGAACGTGACCGTAGTGGTTCCAGTAATTCATTAACGTTAGATCGTCCGCTTAGTTTACACAAATCCCATAATGGTTTTTTTTATGTCAATGGTACGCCAACAGATTGCGTGCATTTGGCAGTTACCGGCATGCTCGATGTACTCCCTGATATGGTGATATCCGGTGTCAATGATGGCGCTAACATGGGAGATGATACGATATATTCTGGAACAGTAGCTGCGGCGACTGAAGGTTTTTTATTGGGGATTCCTTCTTTGGCAGTGTCACTAGCAGACGTGTCAGATGGAAATTTTTTGACTGCGTCACGCGTGATAGTGGATATGGTTGAACGTTTTGTTCAAAATAAAATTAAAGCGCCAATATTGCTCAATATTAACGTGCCAGATGTTAGGTACGATCAATTGCAGGGGATTGATGTGACCCGACTTGGTCGCCGTCACAAAGCAGAAGGCGTGATTAAATCACAAAGTCCGCGTGGGAACGTCGTATATTGGGTTGGTGCGGCAGGTGCCGCACAGGATGCGGGTGAAGGTACAGATTTTTTTTCGGTTTTGCATAATCGTGTATCAATTACGCCACTACAGATAGATCTTACACAATATGATCAATTGAATCTGGTAAAAACATGGCTGGATTAGTAATATAGACGTTACTCAATTGAGAGCCTTGAGAGTCTGATGTAAAGGTAGCGTTGTTATCTTGGATTTTCTTGTAATGCATCAGTGATTGCTTGTTAATTTCTGTGTTTTTGTGCGCAAATATTTTGAGGAAATGCCAAAGTTTCAGGTGCAAAGAATTGAGCGTGGATATTTCTTTTGTTTTTAGGTTAAAAAAATTACATTTGATGGGTATTGTTTTGTGAGAGTTCGTCATTATGGAATAGGGATGACTTCGCAGCGGACCCGCATGCGTATGGTTGAGCGGTTACGTTCGCAAGGTATCGCAGACGAAAAGGTGCTGGCAGTTATGAGTGCTTTGCCTCGGCATGTCTTCGTAGAGGAGGCATTTGCGAGCCGTGCTTATGATGATGATGCATTGCCAATTAACTTCGGGCAAACGATTTCAAGTCCGTGGACGGTCGGACGGATGAGTGAACTGTTGCGAGCAAATTCAGATCTTGACAAGGTGCTTGAGATTGGCACTGGGTGTGGTTATCAGACGGCAGTATTAGCGCAGCTTGCGCGCGAAGTATACTCACTTGAACGTGTTGGTTTACTTCTGACCCGAACCCGTATTCGGTTAAAAGAATTGCAAGTTAATAACGTTTATTTGAAGCATACTGATGGTATGCATGGTTTAGCCGAGGCTGGTCCGTTTGACGGTATTATAATGACTGCTGCGACTGTTCATGTGCCGCCTTTTTTGCTGGAACAGCTAGTCGTCGGCGGTAGAATGGTTTATCCAAAAGGGAGTGTGGAGCAACGTTTGTGCGTTATTGAACGACATCCCCAGAGTTACAATGAAACTATCCTGGAAACAGTAAATTTTGTGCCAATACTGTCTGGTGTCGTGAGAAAGTAGTGACACAGGGAGATTATAATGGTAGCTAGTACGACCGAACAATTAGTAACGCCTGGAGATGCCGTGTTTTCAAGGCAATTAGCACCAGTATATCGTTTATTGCTGATTATCCTTTGTCTTGTTATCGTGGGTTGCGCGTCAACACAGCGTTCTGCACCAGTCGTTGATCGTGCCTTAGTCGAGTCTCAGGCGCCTCTAGACATTGCCGATAGTACGGCTGGCGAACAAGAGCAGGTATATGTTGTGCAACGTGGCGACACACTTTATAGCATTGCACTTGATCATGGTATTAACCTTAGAGAATTGGCGGAGTGGAATGATATTTCTAATCCGGCTGCAATAGAGCTAGGGCAGCAGATCAGCCTGTCGGTGCCTTCCAAACAAACGCAACCTATGCCGATGGCGTTGTCGCGCAAAGATTTTCCTGTTGTAGAAACAACTGCAATGGGACCTCATTTGGCAGGTGATGTGGGGGAGATAAGCGCTCGAATAGTAACTGAACCCAAGGGGTTTGTATTGCCGTATTCGGATCAGGCGATAGTTCAATTGCAGGGGTTAGCTCATCCCGCTTTGATGGCGCCACCATCTTCATTAATAAGTCATGATGTTGCAACTGCAACTAGTCAAGCCACCAGAATTGAGAATGCACCAGAGTCGCCAAATCAAGGTTCCAGTGCGACATTAAATAGTTCTAATATTGACTGGATGTGGCCGACTGATGGTGAATTATTGGAAGGCTTTTCGGACAAGTCTAAAGGAGTAAGGATAACTGGCGTAGCTGGTCAGCCTGTGTTGGCATCTGCTGCTGGGCAAGTGGTATATAGCGGCAGTGGGTTGCGCGGCTATGGTAAGCTTCTTATCATTAAGCACAATAACACTTATCT
>JAJFJI010000326.1 GCA_021774205.1 Nitrosomonas sp. | reverse complement strand
AAGATCATCCATTCCTTGAATCATACCCCGCCTAGAAGACAAATCCCCAACCACATTACCCATAAAATCTTCAGGTGTCTCAACCTCTACTGACATCATCGGTTCAAGCAGTATTGGATTTGCTTTTCGCATCCCATCTTTAAACGCCATTGACGCTGCCATTTTGAATGCATTTTCATTGGAATCAACATCATGATATGAACCATCAAACAAAGTGACTTTCACATCAACCACTGGATATCCCGCCAATACACCATTGGGCAATGTTTCATTAAGTCCCTTTTCTACCGCCGGGATATATTCACGTGGAACTGCGCCACCTTTAATTTCATCTATGAATTCAAAACCTTTACCAGCATCATTAGGTTCCATTTTCAACCAAACATGCCCATACTGCCCACGACCACCTGACTGCTTGACAAACTTTCCTTCAATTTCTACCAGCTTCTTGATTGCCTCGCGATATGCAACTTGTGGCGCACCAACATTTGCTTCAACACCAAACTCTCTTTTCATTCGATCAACAATAATTTCAAGATGCAACTCTCCCATTCCAGAAATTATAGTTTGACCTGACTCTTCATCGGTACGTACCCGAAAAGAAGGATCCTCCTGCGCTAAACGATTCAGTGCAATTCCCATTTTTTCCTGATCTAGTTTAGTCTTTGGCTCAACCGCCACATGAATAACCGGCTCCGGGAATACCATACGCTCTAATGTAATAATATTTTTCGGATCACACAGTGTGTCCCCTGTTGTTGCCTCCTTTAAACCGACAGCTGCTGCAATATCACCCGCCCGAACTTCTTTTATTTCTTCACGCTGATTGGCATGCATTTGCAATATTCGACCCAGTCGCTCTTTTCGCCCCTTAACCGGGTTATAAACCGAATCACCCGAGTTAACAACACCCGAGTAAACCCTAAAAAAGATTAATTGACCCACATATGGATCCGTTGCAATTTTGAAAGACAATCCTGAGAACGGCTCATCATCACTCGTTTTCCGTTGAACGATCTCTCCGGTTTCACTTTCTCCCTCAACCGCTTGAACATCCACCGGCGACGGCAAGTAGTCAATCACTGCATCCAGCATCGCTTGCACACCCTTATTTTTAAAGGCCGTACCACACAACATTGGAACTATTTCATTACTCAGCGTACGAGTGCGCAATCCCTGTTTAATATCCGGGACAGACAAATCACCCTCATCCAGATATTTATCCATCAATTCTTCATTCGCTTCTGCGACTGTCTCCAGCATTTTTTCGCGCCACACTTTTGCTTCATCAAGCATGCCTGCAGCTATTTCCCGCTCCTCGAATTCTACCCCTCTAGTCGCATCATCCCAGTAAATCGCTTTCATCTTCACTAAGTCAACGACACCTTCAAATTTATCTTCTGCACCAATCGGCAATTGGATAGGTACAGGGTCAGCTTTTAGGCGCGATTTTATTTGCTCATAAACGCGCAGAAAGTTAGCGCCTGAGCGGTCCATCTTATTAATAAACGCAAGCCGTGGCACCTTGTATTTATTTGCCTGACGCCAAACTGTTTCAGTCTGTGGCTGCACGCCGCCAACTGCACAGAAAACTGTACATGCACCATCAAGTACTCTCAAGGAGCGCTCCACTTCAATGGTAAAATCTACGTGGCCCGGCGTGTCTATAATGTTAATTCTGTGCTCAGGATAACCACCATCCATGCCTTGCCAGAAACATGTAGTCGCTGCTGATGTTATGGTAATTCCGCGCTCCTGCTCCTGCTCCATCCAATCCATTGTGGCAGCACCATCGTGCACTTCACCAATCTTGTGTGATACGCCAGTATAAAACAACACACGCTCTGTCGTCGTGGTTTTACCAGCGTCAATATGGGCCATAATGCCGATATTTCGGTAATGCTCTATGGGTGTTTTTCTCGCCACTTTACTTAGACCTTAAAATTTTTAGACGCTTCAAAAAACTAGATACTTCAGCCCTGTTCCACTGCAGAATAGGAACATGAGCAGTATTATTTATATAACTTTGCCTGATTAGAATCGAAAATGCGAAAACGCTTTATTTGATTCCGCCATCCGATGGACTTCTTCACGTTTCTTCACCGCACCACCCCGGCCTTCTGCAGCTTCCGACAACTCACCCGCCAAGCGCATATCCATTGACTTCTCACTTCTCTTTCTGGCAGCGTCACGCAACCATCGCATGGCTAGAGCATTGCGACGTACAGACCTAACCTCAACAGGCACTTGATAGTTTGCACCACCTACGCGCCGGCTTTTCACTTCTACGATGGGGCGCACATTGGATAATGCTTGTGTGAAAATTTCAACTGGGTCTTTTCCAGATTTTTTTTCAATGTGATCCATAGCCCCATATATAATTCTTTCTGCGACTGACTTTTTGCCCCGCGTCATTAGCACATTCACGAATTTTGCCAATTCGACATTATGGTATTTTGGGTCTGGCAAAATTTCACGTTTTGGTACTTCTCTGCGTCTAGGCATTCTTTCTTAACCTCTTTTTTTCACAATACTTAAAAAATATTTAATGTGCTAGTAAATTCTGGCATCTTGGCTAAAGAGTCTTAGGCTTCTTGGATCCATATTTTGACCGGCCCTGCTTACGATCCTTCACTCCTGCAGTATCGAGGCTACCCCGTACCGTATGGTAACGCACACCCGGCAAATCCTTTACCCGGCCACCACGTATCAACACCACCGAATGCTCCTGCAGGTTGTGTCCTTCGCCGCCGATGTAACTCGACACTTCAAAGCCATTCGTTAACCTAACACGCGCAACCTTACGTAAAGCAGAATTCGGTTTTTTAGGTGTCGTAGTATACACTCTTGTGCATACGCCGCGTTTCTGGGGACTATTTTCCAGCGCTGGCACATTACTTTTTACACGCTTTGCTAAACGGGGCTTGCGAACTAACTGGCTAATTGTCGGCATTTCTGGTTCCTAAAAAAACTGGGACGGCCAAAGCCGTCCATTTATATACCCGCTTTTATATTTATAATTTACCATTTCTTATATTGGCAAATTTTTTGATGCCCTCATAAATTTTTTTTGAGGGCATCAAAAAAGACTGCGGATTCTATGGGGTTTATATCGTCATGTCAAGTTATAGATTACCTTGCACAACTTTTTTTAAAGATAGAATTTACACGATTCCGCTTATGCTTTACAAGCATTAAATTCAAGTAATCAATACATTGCCATACAGCTCGTTTTTCTTTTCGAATACGCCACCAACGAAATGTCTATGACTCTAGATTCTTAATCGGGGACTTTAAGGCAATCAACCAATCAATCAATCAATCTCTAAAATTTTGATACTGCAAAGGGAAATCGACAACCGATTTCTTAATCAATTGTATTACCTCTTGCAACATGTCGCGCTTTGCGCCCGACACACGAACCAAATCCCCCTGAATAATAGCTTGCACTTTAGACTTACTGTCTTTAATGAGTCTGATAATTTTCTTCGCTAGCTCTTTTTCCAATCCTGTTTTAACGATGATCTGCTGCTTTACTTTATTTCCACTAATTTTTTCGATGTGACCCATCTCTAAACAACGAACATCTACTTGGCGTTTTGTTAACTTTGCCCTGAGAATATCTAGCACCTGGCCGAGTTTAAACTCATCATCTGCGAAAATGGCCAGTGTATAGTCTGATTGCTCTACCCTTGCTTCCGACCCCTTAAAATCAAAACGCGTCTTAGTCTCCTTATTCACTTGGTCAACTGCATTGCTTACTTCCTGCAAATCGACCTCAGAAACAATGTCAAAAGACGGCATGCAAACTCCTTTTGGTTCTTTTAGCTTACGCTTAGTGTATTTAAGTCGCAAGTTTAATCATTGACAAAACTAGGCGCGTATAGCAAAAAAATAAAATTGTTAAAATATTTCGCCTTTTAAATATGATAAGCCATTGACATATTCGACGCAATTCCCGGTACAAAAATGAATATATTTAGTAGATCAATATATTACATTCTATACCTAAACTTCGAGTTAACACTAAAATTTTCTGCGCTTACACCATCCGCTTATTTTTTTCAGCGATACGCAGCCGCAAAGCATTTAGTTTAATAAATCCAGCGGCATCTTCTTGGTTGTAAACACCCTTGTCTTCTTCAAATGTCGAAATATCAGGCGTATACAATGAATTAGTTTTAGATTCTCTCCCAACAACGATCACATTACCTTTGTAAAGTTTTATCCGAACCCAACCATTAACACACAACTGTGTTGCATCGATCATTGACTGCAACATTTTTCGTTCAGGGCTCCACCAATATCCATTATAAATCAGCTCGGCATAGCGAGGCATTAACTCATCCTTTAAATGCGCCACTTCACGATCTAAGGTAATTGATTCTATGGCGCGATGCGCTCGAAGCAGAACTGTGCCGCCTGGTGTTTCATAACATCCACGAGATTTCATTCCAACATAGCGATTTTCAACCAGATCAAGACGTCCAATGCCATGCTTTCCACCAAGCTGGTTAAGCTTTGCAAGCAAACTGGCGGGCGATAGCTTCTCGCCATCAAACGCCACTAAATCACCCTGTTCAAAATCCAGTTGAATGTATTCTGCCACGTCGGGCGCATTTTCCGGCGAAACACTCCAGCGCCACATCGCCTCTTCTGGCTCAGTTGCAGGATTTTCCAACATACGCCCTTCATAGGAAATATGCAGCAGATTAGCATCCATGCTGTATGGCGAACCTGTTTTTTTCTTCATTTCTACCGGAATACCATGCTGCTCTGCATATTTCAGTAATTTTTCACGGGAAGTTAAATCCCATTCTCGCCATGGTGCGATTACACAGATATCTGGTTGCAACGCATAATAGCCAAGCTCAAAACGCACTTGATCATTACCTTTACCCGTTGCCCCATGCGAAACAGCGTCCGCATTTGTGATATTAGCAATCTCAATCTGTCTTTTCGCAATTAAAGGGCGCGCGATACTGGTGCCAAGCAAGTATTCACCTTCATAAACAGTGTTGGCGCGAAACATAGGAAAAACGTAATCACGCACAAATTCTTCCCGCAAATCCTCAATATAGATTTCTTCTATACCCAGTTGCTTTGCTTTTGCACGCGCCGGCTCAACTTCCTCCCCCTGACCAATATCCGCTGTAAAGGTAACAATGTCACACTGATACGTATCCTGCAACCACTTTAAGATAACTGATGTATCCAGTCCACCAGAAAAAGCCAGCACTACTTTTGAAATTTTCTTCATAAACCCATTTTTTTTCGATGTTTTCATGCCGAAACAGCATTCGTTGTTACCCAATCTTTCCCAACAACAGATACTCCATTAAAGCCTTTTGCGTATGCATTCGGTTCTCTGCTTCATCCCAAACAACAGATTGCGGACCATCAATGACTTCCGCAGATACTTCTTCACCACGATGCGCCGGTAAGCAATGCATAAACAAAGCATCCTTTTTGGCACAGGCCATCATTTGCGCATCAACACAAAAATTGGCAAAATCTTTTTTGCGCGCCTCAGTTTCCGCTTCAAAACCCATACTGGTCCAAACATCGGTTGTCACCAGATCGGCATTTTTTACTGCATCATGCGGACAGCTAAATTCTTCATAAAAATTCATGCTGGACAATCCAACTTCTTCTGGTTTAATCTCGTAACCAGGGGGTGTAGAAACATGCACCCTGAAATCAAATATTTCGGCAGCTTGTAACCATGTATTGCACATATTATTAGAATCACCAATCCATGCAATGGTTGCCCCTGCGATATCCCCGCGGTATTCAATATAGGTAAAAATATCACTCAAAATTTGACAAGGGTGATTTTCATCCGTTAAGCCATTAATTACCGGCACACTTGAGTTCTCAGCAAAACGATTAATGGTATCTTGTTCATAGGTGCGTATCATTATAATATCAACCATGCGAGATATCACTTTGGCGGCATCTTCTACCAACTCTCCACGACCCAACTGCGTATCTTTTGTTGAGAGATAGATTGCGGCCCCACCTAATTGATGCATACCCGCCTCAAATGACAATCGTGTGCGTGTTGAGTGTTTATCAAAAATCATTGCCAAAGTTCGATCAACCAATGGCCAGTATCGACGGCTTTGTTTAAATTCCTGCTTGATCCAACGGGTACGCTCGAATAAATATTCAAACTCTTTGCCGCTGAAATCATTGAACTGCAAAAAA
>JAJFJI010000325.1 GCA_021774205.1 Nitrosomonas sp. | reverse complement strand
TGACAATCAATCATGCCAAAGCCCCAGCGCTCCAGTTGTGTTACTAGATGTACAAATGCAATTTTGGAAGCATCAGTGATAGAGGAGAACATCGATTCTCCAAAAAACATTTTTCCCAGTGCAATACCATACAATCCGCCGACCAGTTTACCATCTATCCAGGTCTCCACTGAATGCGCCAACCCCATTTCATGTAGTACTGCATAAGCCGTTATCATTTCTGGGTGTATCCATGTGCCAGGCTGGCCCTGACGTGGTGTAACCGCACATAACCGCATAACTTCATGGAAATGACGATCAGTGCGGATTTTGTAATGATTTTTTCTCAATGTTTTTTTAAGTGAGCGGGATATTTTAAGTTCACTGGGAAACAATACCATGCGTGGATCGGGACTCCACCATAATATCGGTTCACCTTCATTAAACCAGGGAAAAATGCCCCTGCGATAAGCCGCAATCAGACGCTGCGGAGAAAGATCGCCACCAGCTGCCAGCAAACCATTCGGTTCAGTGAGTGCCACTTCAAGTGATGGAAAAGAAGAGTCAGCGGTTAACCAGGGGATCATGATACCAACGTTATTTTTTCAGATTGCTGCTATCCGCAGGATAAGACAGCAAAGATGTTTGCAAAAAACATGATTGTAATATGGCGGCATAATTTTAATCAGATATCTTTTTCACGTTATCCGTAAAAGCAATAAGACATGAGATAAATAATTGTCGCAACGGTGCGACAATTTGTCGCACTTCTATGTTAGACTCATTTTTAGCCACAATATAAGTGGTTGATATAAAAGATATAAATATAAATTTAACAATAAACTAAGGGAGGGTCTTAATGAGTTACATTAACTTTAATGCCAAATCACGTGCGAGTGTTCATCACTCACAGGTGATTCATAGAAGGATGCGAAATGCTGGGCCGATATTGCTTCTATTATTGGTTCTCGCATTGTCTTTTTCACTATTTGGGGCTAATGCATTTGCACAATCAGCGTCAGCGGGAAAACTGCATACGATTGGATTATGGGCCGAGAAAATTCCGGCAGGCGCTGAGGGTGGCAACGACCGCTTTGCTTACCGGATGAATTCACATGTCATTGCGGATATGAATGGCGACAACGAAACCGATGTCACTGCCAGATATGCGGCGGCGGCGACCGTTCCAGGACCAACGATTGTCATTAATGAGGGTGATGAAGTTGCGCTCACTTTAAGCCATGTGTTTGATCCAGGTGATTCCACGACATTAGATCAAGTCAGTGTTCATGTCCATGGCGTTCATTACGATATTTTAAGTGACGGCACCATCAAGTACATCAACCTGGTGGAAGATGAGAGTGCAACGCCTGTGGCATCCTACACCTATCGGTGGATTGCCGCACCGGGTACGGCGGGGACCTGGGCCTATCATGACCACAATATGATCACGCTTAATGGGGCTGAAGACCGGGGGTTGTTTGGCGCATTGATTGTTAATTCATCAACATCCCTTAGCAGTATTGCCAAAGATTATGTGCTGTTTATTGGTGATGATGCCTTCTGGGGGACTGAAATTGATGGCCAGACTGGCCAGCAAACATCATTCTTGCATAACCCTGCCTTAACCGCGCAACAAGGCAGCAATGTTCGATTTCATTTGATTGCGCTGGGAACGGTGACGCATAATTTTTCGCTGCCTGGTTACAGTTGGATTGATCCAGGAACCAACCTGACTATTAACGAAAAAATTATCGGCCCGCTGGAGAAACATGTTTTTACAGTACAGGCAGGCACTAGTTCACAATACTTGGATACTGCTTTCTCAAGCAGTCTGCTGGGCATGAAAGGCGACTTCAACGTCATTCCCTAAGAATAATTACCAATAAAAAGGTTAGCAAAATGAAATCAATCGTTTTTGGGTTAAAGAAAAAAACCTTGATGGCTGGGATCTGCCTGATCGTCATGCTATTTTTTTCAAGCAGTCTCCTGGCGGCAACACATACCATCGAGTTATCGGCTGAAACGCTGCCTAATGGCCAGTTTGGCTACAAAATGATCAGTCATACCAGTAGCGAAGGAGAAATCCCGAATTATCCAGTAGAAGCGGTGATACCTGGGCCAACGTTGTTTGTAAAACTGGGGGATACGGTCAATATTACCTTGACCAACAACACCAGCGTTGATGTTGGCCTAAATATCCCGGGTTTGCCTGCCGGTGCGGAAGCAGCGGCTGGCGGTGGCACGCAAAGCTATTCGTTCGCAGCGAGCCAACAAGGCGCGCACCCATACTATGATGAAGGCTCACAATTGCTTGGCCTGTTCGGTGCGATTATAGTTGATGCCGCTGATGGCGCGGTGCAAAGCCTTGTTAATGGCGATGGCGCAATTGAAACGGTTCAGCGCACTGAATTGGACAAAGAGTATGTCATGTTCATGGTTGGCTCCACATTCTGGGGTGCGGAAATCGCAAATGGTACGCAAACACCTTTATGGACCAACCCAGTTTTAGGCGCGGTTTTAACTGATAAGGTACGGTTTCATGTTCTATCGATCGAGCAT
>JAJFJI010000324.1 GCA_021774205.1 Nitrosomonas sp. | reverse complement strand
GTTTTTAAACGGTATCTCTGAGCGCGTCGTTTTAATCGGTACTCATAAAACTCTTGCGCGCTTCTAATGTAATAAGTGCCGACCACACCAAAGATTACGCCTAAGTTCTCGGCTAATTGTCGTATGTGAACGATTAAGGCGACGACTAATTTCTCTTAGTGAAAACCATTGGTTTTTCCAATCTTTGATCAGGGTCCTTTCTGTTTTATTCAGATGGGAATAGTGTGTTGTCATGCTGCACCTTTGTTATCCAGTTAGTTAATGATGCATAGGATACGGTGGTGCACTTGATTTTTGAATACGGGCGTGACTTCCAGCCCATGGAAACGGTGTCAGGCATTGCGTAGTGCATAGAAGAAGATGAATTCATCGAATATTATGCAATGCAATGCAATGCAATGCAATGCAATGACTGACACTTTCTTTGTCACGTGTAAACTCACATTTTATGCCTTGAACTGACGGATTATAGGAGCAAGCTGAACAGTTATTGCGATGCACTAAATACGTTACTACCCATCTATAAATTCATTTCTGTTTGTTTCTGTTGGCTTCAATTTTCTCAAATTTTTGAGCGTTTTCCGACAGTCTCATCTAGCGCAGCTTGACTTGCAGGGTCAAGTCCCTCGACGTTTTATTGCATGGGCACCACGCAAAAAAATGGGCCCGTTCACTTGAAACGGGCCCGCAGTCAGTGAGATAGAATGAAATTTATTATTTAAAATGATCAGGGCTAACGCCGCGGTAGTCATTAAACTCTTCAATGTGGTCCAGCATACCGAACTGGCCTGTTTGCATAAACCATTGAGGCAAGGCTTTGAACGCGTAATTCATGCCGTAGTCCAACGCGATTGTGCCCGCGACTTGCGGTTCATAGCCCGGGCGATCCTGAAACCACTCCATGAATTCGGCGCTACCAGCGGGATAATAAACCAAGCCGCCAACATCTTTGTTCACTGTAGGTGAGCAATTGTCGTCTTCACATACCGATGGGCTGGGTAACAAAAAGCTGCCCATTTCGAAGGATGCACTGCCGTGACACCCCATGCAGGAAGACATCGCGTAGCGGCCATCATAGGGTTTGAAACTTCCGTCAGGTTGCAAAATACTGGCGTTGATATCAACGGCACCGTCATTCGGTCCCGACAAACGGCCGCCCCACCCCAGGGTTTCCTTGGCATAAATCGGCGCGTCTGCGTTGATCCATGTCTCAGATAGCGCGGGGCAGTCCTGGTTTGGTGGCAAGTAATCGCAGTCCATTGGCGAATTCACATCCGGATCATTGCCCCACATAACACCCAGTGGCACCATTTTATCCCAGTTTGTCGTACCTTCCGCGTCTTTATCATAGACCAACGTCAAATAGATCCACTGCGATTTTGGCGCGGAAGCGGAGTCTTTTACCACAATATCAAATTGGAAAAATTGCGCGTTGAACAATGAAACTGGTTCGTTACCATCTGGTGACGCGTAAATGGGCCAGCTTAGCGCACCTTCTATTGGCGGCCAAATACTGGCGTCGGCAGTTGTCAAAGCAGGTTTTACGACCAAGCTGCCTTCTGTCATTTGTGCACTGCCAGCTTCCAACCCGGGAACGGGGTTCATAGCTTCTGTACCCCAAACTTTTCCCAAACTTTCAGATGCCCGTTTATCGTAGTAAACCAGAACGTGTGTTGTCATCGGCGCGGCCAGGCCAGAAACAGGAAACATTTCAGCCGGGAAACTGGACCCTTGATAGGTGCCGTGAATACCGTCGCGAATTGTACCCAGCCAAGGTTGGTTATACCAGCCAGCCGAGGCCGCATCCCAGTTTTCGAAATCGTACATCAAGGTTTCCATATCTTTCGACACGGCCTGCTTTAATGCGGCGGCGTAGGCAGATGCATTTTCAACCGTAATATACCCCCCGCCAATCGCTTCTTGCCAAGGGAACAGCCCGTCGGTTTCTTCAGCCAGGTTGGGGTAATCGACGGATAATTCAAACAACGGCCCATCATAAACATCTTTGGGTGGGCGCGTGGGTTCTGCAAACGGATCCGTAGCAAAACTGGTAGACACAATTCCTGCGGTCAGTACACCTGCTAAAGCAAACGATAAAAAAGTCTGACGTATAATCATGGATTAACTCCTCTGGTAGACTTCCAGTGTGGAACAACAAATATTAAGTGAATATGTTTTCAGTGGAACTTAATCTTGGACGGTTCCCAAAATAATGCAGAATCAAATCATGCAAACTAGCACTCTCTGCCTCATTATTTTCCGCATTGCTAACTTTCTCCTTTAGCAGGGAAGTCGTTCCTTTTTATATGCAATAACTGTATTCTATAGTTATACAGAAGCTAGAAGCACAAATCAAGCCAGGATAGGGTAACTGCTTAATATATTGATTATATTTAAATATATCATTTTTTATAGAATTAGGAGTGGGGCATATTGCACCCACCAAAGTAGGTATTTAAGAAAATTAATGTACTGTAAATCCCTTGCAGAAAATGGAATGCATCGGATTGACCCACTTGTGGGTCATATTTAACCCAGGCAGATAAAATATTGGAAAGAATAAAGGGTTTTTCCAGGAATTGCGTCCATAGCGAATTGAACATAAGCTGAAAAAATATTGTTTTAATTCCACTTTATCAGCTTATTGAAGTGGTATCCAAAAACTGGACAGGTTATTAAGCTCTGATATGGGCAATAAAGAGAGCAATAATTATGAGCAAGAAACGCAAACAATACAGCAGCAATTTCAAAGTAAAAGCGGCTTTAGCAGCGATACGAGGTGATGAGACAGTGTCGAGAAACAAAAAGTTGTCAGGTCTAACAACCGGACAAGCAGAGGGTGTCAAGGATTCTTTGTAACTGCCTGCCCCGATATTTAGGATCAGTGCAAAATTAATATAACCCATCTCCTTAGTCAATCGTTTAGCAAATCCAATGTCTCTTCAGGGTCCAGACTGTGTGAAAACTCTTTATTAAAATTTCCTGTGGTAAATGTGTCCTATATTTATTCCTTTTTTGCCTTAAAAGTGGCAAATACAAACAAATATCAGGTTTATTTCGAGCCAAATTTTCGAGTTTTTACACAGTCTGGGCTCATTGCAGTCGTTCGCGTGACTACCAGCCCATGTGATAGTAAGCCCAGATACGTTCAATATTCATCGGCAGCCATTCGTCATAGCTGCGCCAGCCCGCATACTTCGGCAGCTTGACCTTCTCTCGAAGTGCATCGGGACTGTGAACTCCCGAGTCCATTGCTTCCTTCACGGCAGCCATGAGATCTTCTAAATAAAGCCGCTGCTCCATCACCACGGAGGCTGGATCAATTCCGGGTTCGGTGTGAGGCCCATGACCTGATACTAAAAAAATGGTCTATCTGGCAATCCAAGATGCATCTAAAAAATGGACGATGCCAATAAAAAACTGGAAATCGGCATTGAATCGTTTTATAATTAAATTTGAACAACGCTTGGTGGAATATGTTTAACCAAGGCAGTTACACAGAATCCTTTACACCCTCATAAAATTCCGGATCAATCGACACTGACCCCTTTGATTCTGAGCCATGAGATCAGTTAAACTCAACCCTTTCTGGAACCTAACCGTGATCTCGACGCGTTATTGGGGAGGAACTTTGATGGGGAATATTAGTGAGTCGACTCTATGAGCTGCGATGATAGGACGTATGGGACGTAGCAGAAAAAGCGCTCCCTTGGCGCACAGCAGCGAAACTGAGTTCCAATATTCTCCAATTCTGTTTGTAGGTTTTCCGAGGAGTGGCACGACAGTGCTGTTCGAAGCCTTCGCGGATCACCCGGAACTAGCATGGATTTCCAATTACGCTCGTGTGTTCCCGAAATTCTTGATTGTTAATTCGGTTAGGCGGTTGTTTGACAACGGTATTTGGAAATTGCGTGGAGCGAAAAAGCAGTTCCAAGATCAGCCGGCCTATGTAGGCTATCTGCCTCGTCCGGATGAGTCTTATGAGTTTTGGACTGCTTA
>JAJFJI010000323.1 GCA_021774205.1 Nitrosomonas sp. | reverse complement strand
CCAGCCACATTGACATGATGCCTGAATACCGCATCTGCGGTCGGTGATCGGCAGATATTGCCCATGCAAACGAAAAGTACTTTTGTTTGTTTTTTATCGTTCATTATATATATTCATTAATAACTTATATTTAATTAGTGGCTGGGTATGTTGTGATTGTTTCGCTTGAATCATGCAACAATAGTGCACCGAAAAAACACATTATAGTTATAAACTGGTGCGTATTAAACCATGAACCAAAAAGACATAAAAGCGCTTAAGTGGAAAAAGATTGACGAAGTGGTATTACTCGAAAATGCATAAAATGCGCGCGCCGCCGCTACTCGGCGCTCAGTGAACCACTATTCGATGGGGGGGCACCACACCCGGAAGTCGAGATTGCTGAGACGATTGTCCGGAGGGAAGTCGTAGCGCAAGGCCGCATGCACGAAGTCTGAAGAATTGAACCAGGAACCACCGCGCAGCACACGGCCGTGGGTGTCAGTGGTGGCGTCATTGCATTGCTGTTCACTGCCATCAAACTGATTACGCAGGTTCGATAGGCCCATTCCCACACATTGCCTGGCATGTCATACAACCTGGCCTGGTTCGTAGCAACGCTGCCAACCGGTGCCACTTGTTGATAATTCCATGGACTGCCACATCCATCGCAATTGGTATTGTTGCTGCCAACTTCATCTTTAACCAACGTTCTACCCTAGCTTGTCACGTTGATATCAATGGGCTACTTTCAATAACCGCATCGTAATTTTCGGTTTTTTTTGATATTTTGTCAGTCGGCTGGAGAGGATAAAATTGATTCACCTAGAGCCTAAACAGCAAAATCACATCGAAAGTCACCTGTCACTTAATTCATAGGATTGTTTGGTGTGGCGTAATATTGAATTTTTCTCGCCCGAAAACCGGTCAAGTGCTTTTCCTGATGTTTTTTAGCGGAGGCGAGTATTTACCAAAGAAGGTGATTGTAATGAAACGAATTGTTTGCCTACTGATTGCCAGTGTATTTGCTCTTGCAGGATGTAGTACAACTGGGAATTTAGGTCTTGTCACTCGGGGTGCTGCTAATCCAGGCACACTTCTGACAGAGAATACAGAATTTAAAGAATTAGGCCAAGCAGCAGAGGAAGCGTGTCGATACTTGATTTTAGCGTTGATCCTCTTTGGACAATCCGACGTGGCACATGCCGTTGATAAGACGTTGGAAGGGACAGGTGGTGATGCCTTCCTTTGAATCTTGCAGATTCAGATTCTGGAATAAAAGATCGACACTTTCAGGTTTTTTATCTTCGATACGCTTGAAGCATTGTCTTAGTGATTCAATTTTTTCTGCAAGTATCAATTGATCCATCTATTGCGCCTTTCAGTCAAAATCCGCTGGTGCAGCGGAAGAAAATCAGCAGTATTGAGCAGGTGCTTGGTTAAGAGTTTTGCATGGGTCGTATTGTCACCAAGCAGTTTTATCCCTTTAAGTACCGGTCTCGAAATGGGTTTTGGTGCATGCTATAAATCAATAATATCTACTGGACGGCCAAATTTAGCACCTGCCGCGTTTAATTTAGCAGCAATTAAAACCGCGCTTATTGTTCTGATGGAATCAATCGCAGCACATTTTCAGGTGCACCTGGCAGAAAAGGTGTCGGTTTTCCAGTTACCCAATCATGATGGCCGCTGCCATAATAGGGTGAAAGCGGGTGTCCGCTTTGACCGCCAGGCATATCATAATAGCCATTTTCTTCGTTACCGGGTGCAACAGCAAAACGCAGTGATGCACCGAAATTGGGTGATTGCACGCGTGGCATATTACTGTCGCCGGGCAAGGCATCGGCGGGCATATTGAGCCAGTTTGCTAGGAATGAAGGTAAAACGCGGCTGATTGGGTGATTAATACGAGCCGAATTGTATTCACCCCAGTTGCGTGCGGCAATGCCGCCCGGTTGTTTTTGCATGATCTCAGCGACTTGCTTGGCACCGGCAATGAGTAGATCTTCCCAGCTGCGATAATTAGGTGGTAATAGATGTTGCGGGCGTTGTTCGATCAGGTGCCATATGGCGTGTTCAGCCTGGCTCAATTTAGGTAGTTTGAAGTCTGATTGATGGCGCCTCACTGCGGCGGCAAAACCATCTAAAATACTTTTTGTAATTTCCTGGCGATAAGCACGCACGACGCGATATGCTACTGAGTCGGTTGATGCCGTTCCATTCCAATCTTTAAGTGCTTGTTGCATTTCCTTTCTCCAAGGCATGTTCGTTGTGTCTTGCACTTGGCTTAGGCTGGCTTGAAGTAATTTGTGCCAGCGTGCCAGGAATAGTGCGCGATGATCAAGTTGGATTGCCAGCATGTCTGATGGTGTGAATTGATCGCGATCAAACAGGCTGTCGCGAATTTGTTTTGCGCGCGCGCCAAGGTCATAACCGCCATCACCCAGTCGATCAAGTAGTTGATCTGGGGCAGTTCGCGTATTGGCTGTCCACAGGCGCTGTGAAGATGGATTGAGAAGGAGTGGATACTGTGATGCTTCTAGCCAACCAATCCACCCAGTATTTGGTGAGTGCCAGTCAGCAGGCAACTGTGGATCATAATTGTTGGTGCGCAGTGGAATGTGTCCTGCAATGGTCCACGAGATATTTCCGTTTTTATCGCCAACGATAAAATTCTGTGCGGGTATACCCGAATTGTGTGCAATTGTGATGGCATCATTCGTTGTTTCTGTCTGTTCCAGCTTGAAAAGTTCTAAATTTGCCGCATTGGATTGAAGCGCGGTCCAGGCCAGTGCCAACGGCGTATTATCGTGATCAGTGGCTATAATGGGTCCCCAGTGTGTTTCATCGACAAGCAATGTTTCATCTTGTCTACCACGAACCCGTATCGTTTCATGGTATGTCGTGACTGATTGCCAGCCGGTTGGACCAAGATAGCGGGATGTATTCTGTGGGTCTAATGTAATGCGCACCCAATCAGCGAAATCACCGTAACTATTGGTAAAACTCCATGCGATATGCCGATTGGCGCCCGCAACAATAATGGGTGTGCCGGGTAAGCTAGCACCAGAGACATCGATATCTCGGCTGCCAGGATTTGGACTGGGATAAATCATGCGGGTATGAAACCATAAATTCGGCACATGCAATTCCAGGTGCATGTCATTGGCAACCAGTGCTACGCCATCATTAGTTAATGCGCCGGTAACGGCAAAGCTGTTACTACCCGGCATATTGTCACTATATTCATAATCGTGACGAAGTAAGCCGGGGTCTAATTTCTGTAAGTTGAGTTCGTCGACGGCAGGCGGAGGCGGCCAATCCATTGAAGCGCCGATGAGTGGTGCATCCCAGCTGCCTCCGCTGGCGGTGAGAAAATCATAGGCTGTTTTGGGCAATGTTTCGTGCATGACGGAGAAGGCCAATTCTCGGTCTTTACTTGACTCATTAAGGGTTAAATACATGGACATGACGATGAGCAGGCTGTCTTCAGTGCGCCAGAGATGTGGTTGAGTGAATGTAAGCAAGTATGGAAAGGGACGGGTTGTTAGTGCTTCAAGACCTTGATTGACGCCATCACGATAAGCATTGAGTAATTGACGTTGTTCTAATGGAAGCTGTGACAGCATGGCATTTGAGCGCGCTCTCATCCGATATTTCCGTGCGTTGCGGTCCGTGGATATTGCTGCGGCACCGAATATCTCGGCTAATTCACCAGCAGCGCGGCGCCGCATCAGGTCCATTTCAAAAAAACGTTCTTGTGCATGGACATAGCCGAGTGCATAAGCTAAATCAAGGCGATTTTTCGCTTGTAGTGTGACACTGCCCAGCGTATCCCGTTCGATGGTTACCGGCGCTACAAGCCCAGCTAATCTCGCTTCGCCATGATATTGCGGCAAGCTACCCCTAAGTAATAGCCAAGCGATAACAGCTAGGGTGAAGCACAGGCAAAGAGTTGTAGTTAGGAAGCGACAAAATAATCGTACAGTGAAAGGCATTTAAGCAGACAAGTTAAGGTAATTTATTTGAAACCAGCTAGCATGAAAAAAATAATTTTTAGTTCTTTTAATGGGTTAGGTGCGAGTATCAGTAAGAAATGTGTCTGAAAATAGCGGGAATAATCATCGTTTGTTTCCCACATTGAATTGTGCTACACCCATTGATAATTCGCCAGTCATAATTTGGAATTTGTCATGTCAGAAGAGAGCGATCTTGAACGTACAGAACCGGCGACACCCAAACGCATTGAAAAAGCACGGGAAGATGGCCAGGTTGCGCGTTCACAGGAGCTGACGACATTTGCTGTTTTAATGGCGGCTGCTGTAGGGCTTTGGTTTCTTGGCGCTGACTTGCTTGGCAAGCTATCCAGCATTATGGTTGGTGGCATGCAGATGGAGCCTGAGATGGCATTCGACACCAACCTGATGCTGATTCGACTAAATCAACTGGCTTTCGAAGGGTTATGGGCACTTTGGCCCATATTACTATTACTTATAATCGTCGCATTTTTTGCGCCAATGCTATTAAGTGGTTGGCTCTTTAGTGGCAAAGCGCTCCTGCCAGATTTTAAGCGGCTAAACCCGGTTCAGGGTTTTACCAGGGTTTTTTCAATGCGCGGTCTGATTGAGTTAGTTAAGGCGATTGCTAAGTCATTAATCATTGGCGGTGTGGGCATACTGGTCATGTGGCACAACAAAGATACCGTGTTGGGTTTAGTGACGCTGCCGATTGATTTAGGCATTCGCCATATGAGTGAGTTATTAGGTTTTAGCTTTCTTTTTATCGTGAGCGCAATGATGTTGATTGTTGCGATCGATGTTCCTTTTCAGATATGGGAGCACGCTAAAAAGCTAAGGATGACAAAAGAGCAGATACGTAAAGAAACCAAAGAAAGCGAGGGAGATCCGCAGATAAAGGCACGTATCAGGAACCTGCAGAGAGAAGCCGCGCGCCGCCGAATGATGGCGGAAATTCCTAAGGCTGATGTGGTAGTCACCAATCCAACGCATTATGCCGTTGCATTACGCTATCAGGGTGAATCGATGCATGCGCCCAAAGTTGTCGCAAAGGGCGTCCATCTGTTGGCTGCACGTATTCGTGAGCTGGCTGAAGAAAATCGTGTTCCGATTCTGGAGGCTCCGCCGTTGGCGCGGGCGTTATATCACCACGCTGAACTGGATACTGAAATACCAGAGACCCTTTATACCGCGGTTGCTGAGGTTCTAGCTTATGTCTTTCAGTTGCGGCGATTTCGGGAAAATGGGGGAACAATGCCGCAGCCACTCGGTGATGTACCTATTCCCGATGGATTGGATCAAGCGACGTGACATGATAAAACAAGTTCAATTGAGATTTTCTAATGAGATCACCGTACGCGGATAAAAATAACTGAAAAACAGTATGAATAACGCAATAATTTCAACAATTTCATCATCCTTATTGGCTGGCAATAACTTAAAGAGTCTGGCCGGTCCCATATTGATCGTCATGATTCTGGCGATGATGGTATTGCCTCTCCCAACATTCATACTGGATGTATTGTTTACTTTTAATATAGCGCTGGCCATCATCGTCTTGCTGGTTAGCCTTTATAGTAAAGATCCACTGGATTTTGCAGCATTTCCGACGGTCTTGCTGATTACCACTTTATTACGCCTTTCACTTAATGTTGCATCAACTCGCGTCGTGTTGCTTGATGGTCATACTGGACCAGATGCTGCAGGCAAAGTGATTCAGGCATTTGGACATTTTTTAGTGGGTGGTAATTATGCAGTTGGCCTAGTGGTATTTATTATTTTGGTGATTATCAACTTTGTTGTGATTACCAAAGGTGCGGGACGGATTGCTGAAGTGAGTGCTCGTTTCACGCTGGATGCAATGCCAGGTAAGCAAATGGCGATTGATGCAGATCTTAATGCTGGCCTAATTGGTGAAGAAGATGCGCGCAAGCGTCGCGCCACGATTTCTAAGGAAGCAGATTTTTACGGTTCAATGGATGGTGCCAGCAAATTTGTACGGGGTGATGCCATCGCCGGGATACTAGTGATGTTGATTACTATCATCGGCGGTTTGATAGTTGGTATCGCTCAACATGATCTTGACCTTGATAACGCGGCAAAAAATTACACACTTCTGACAATTGGCGACGGACTGGTGGCGCAAATTCCAGCATTGGTCATTTCTATGGCGGCTGGCTTGGTTGTCAGCCGGGTCAGTACGGATAATGAAGACCTTGGCCAGCAAGTGCTTGGCCAGTTGTTTGACAAGCCACGAGTGTTAATCATGACCGCTATTATTATTGGGACAATGGGACTTGTTCCAGGCATGCCTAATTTTGTATTCCTATTACTTTCGGCAAGCCTTGGCATGTGGGCGTATATGATCATCACTCGTGCCCCTGTTGCTGACCAAGCGCCTGCTGCCAATTCGCAGCCGGCGGCAACGGAAATTCAGGATGCAAGTTGGGAGGATGTGTCACCGGTTGATACGCTTGGATTAGAGGTTGGTTATCGCTTAATTCCGTTGGTAGACAAGGCCCAGCAGGGTGATTTACTAAAACGGATCAATGGTATACGAAAGAAATTTGCACAGGAAATTGGATTCTTGCCACCAGTCGTGCATATTCGTGATAATTTAGAATTAAGGCCTAACGCCTATCGAATCACGCTGAAAGGTTCTGTCATTGGGCAGGGTGAATCCTATAACGGCATGTATCTGGCGATTAATCCCGGTCGCGTTACCATGACACTGCCAGGTACCGAAACCAGTGACCCAGCATTTGGTCTTCCCGCAGTCTGGATTGAAGCATCGCTACGTGACCAAGCGCAAAATAACGGTTATACCGTGGTCGATGCCAGTACCGTTGTCACAACGCATATCAATCATTTAATACATACCTATGCCGCTGAGCTTCTTGGGCGACAGGAACTCCAGAAATTGTTTGACCATCTGAGTCAGAAATCACCAAAATTGATTGAGGATTTGGTGCCAAAATTGTTGCCGCTCTCGGCGGTACAAAAGGTTCTGCATAATTTGTTGGAAGAGAGTGTGCATATTCGTGATATGCGTACCATTATTGACGTGCTGACAGAGCACGCTGGTCGTACACAGGATACTTCCGAGTTGACTGAAATAGTTCGTGCGGCGTTGGGACGCGCCATTGTGGAACAATTTTTTCCAGCGGGTGTGGAACTGCAAGTGATGAATTTACATCATGAATTGGAGGCAATTCTGGCTCAAGCGGTTGGTTCCGGTGTTACTGCTGGTGGTGGCATAGAACCCGGCCTTGCAGATACTTTGCTAAAAGGGGCGGTTGTGGCGGCACAGCGGCAGGAACAGTTGGGATTGCCAATTGTTTTGCTAGTACCAAGCTTAATTCGAATGTTGTTAGCACGGTTCTTGCGTCGTGCTTTACCACAACTCAGAGTTTTGTCTCATTCAGAAATTCCAGATTCCAGAAAAATCAAGATCACTTCCGTTGTAGGAGGTAACACATGAATGTAAAAAAATATATTGCGGCAACTTCACGTGAAGCTTTGCGTCAGGTTAAAAATGAACTTGGCGATGATGCTGTTATTTTATCAAATCGTCAGACTGTGAACGGCGTGGAGATCATGGCTTTGGCAGGTACTGAAATATCAAATTTGGCCGCTAATCCTGAACCGCCAGCAAAACTACAGAATGCAGAAAAAATAGTGCCAGTTTTTCCGCAAACAATGATAACCAAGTCAGAAGAGCAGGCGTTTGATAGTTTGCCAAAATCGCAAATATCAGAAACGTTGATGCATGACATCATCATTGAAATTAAAGCGATGCGGAATACGATGGAAAATCAATTGGCAACGGTAGCATGGGGTAATTTTACGCAGCGTAATCCGGTTAAGACAAAATTGCTACGTACCCTGTTGCGCGCGGGTTTTAGTCCTTTGTTGTCACGGCGTCTGGTTGATAAATTGCCTGCCAGTAATAGATATGAGCAAAGCATGAAAAAGGCGATATCAGCACTCGTTTTTAATCTGCAAACGGTCGCGAGTGATGAAATAATAGAAAATGGTGGTGTTTTTGCGCTTATCGGTCCAACCGGGGTAGGGAAAACAACGACGACAGCGAAGCTTGCGGCTAGAAGTGTGATGCGGCATGGAGCGGACAAGGTAGCACTCCTGACGACTGATAGTTATCGAATCGGTGGTCATGAGCAACTTCGCATTTATGGCAAGCTGTTAGGAATCCCAGTGCGCACCATCAAGGACGTGGATGATCTGCAACTGACATTGTCTGAGCTGAAAAATAAACATATGGTTTTTATTGATACTGTGGGCATGAGTCAGCGTGATCAGATGGTTGCTGAGCAGGTTGCGATGCTATGTGACAGTGGCACGGACGTAAAACGCATGTTGCTGATAAATGCAACAAGCAACGGTAACACGCTGGATGAAGTGGTCTCAGCCTATCAAAGTAAAGGTATCCATGGCTGTATTCTCACGAAAATTGATGAGGCTGCAAATCTTGGAGTGGCGCTAGATGTCATGATCCGTCACAAACTCATTCTGCATTATGTGGCGAATGGTCAGAAAGTACCCGAGGATCTTCATTCGGCAAATCCACGCTATTTACTCCATCGAACTTTTGAATCTACGCCGAGTAATTCGCCATTTTCACTGCAGGATGCAGAATTTGCTTTGGTAATGGCTGGCAGTGATGGTCCAGCCAGTAATTTTTGCGAAGTTTATGCAGGGGTTGCTCATGACTAGAATGATAAAGGATCAGGCTGCAGGATTGCGTGGGCTGGCGGCGCTGCGGACGAGTGACGCGGTTCGCATCCTGACCGTCGCAGGTGGTAAATCTGGTGTTGGAAAAACCAGTGCGGTGGTAAATTTGGCCATGACATTAGCAAGAAATGGTAAACAGGTATTAATTCTGGATGAGAATCCCCGGCATAACAATGTTAATGCGCATCTTGGGCTTAAGGCACGCTATGACTTGCTGCATGTCATTAATCGAGACAAACCGTTAGAGCAAGTCATCCTGCAGGGTCCGCATGATGTTTCTGTATTAACTGCAATGCGAGGCATTCATTCCTTGGCAAAATTGAAACCTGTGGAACAGGAGTGGTTAGTGAAGTGTTTTGGCGAGTTGCCTAAACCAATCGATGTCGTATTGGTGGATACCGCGATTGGTCACGCCAGTCATGTCTTGCCGTTAAGCCTTGCTTCGCAGCAGGTATTAATCTTACTTTCGGGCTCTGTTTCTTCCATTACCGATGCTTATAAACTTATCAAGATTATGAGTAATGAGTATGCGAAAAAGCACTTTCTTATTCTTATCAACAAAGTAGAGTCTGAGCAAAAAGCGCAGGAAATTTATAACAATATCTCAAAAGTAGCCCGGCAGTATCTTTCAGTATCACTGGAATTTATGGGGTGTATTTTGAATGACGAAAAATTGCGACGCTCCACACAGCTTTGCCGTCCAGTGGTCGACGCATTCCCTGATGCAATATCATCTGCTGGTTTTAGGCAATTAGCAGAGGATTTGTTGCATTGCTCATACACGGATGATTACGATGGTGGCGTTGAAAACTTTATGCGGCGTTTGATTCGTACCAGTCATCTTCGTGAGGCAAACATTACGGTTTAAAAGCATATGTATACTGCAACTGGAAGTATTGATAAAGAACAATTTGTGATTGAATTTACGCCGTTAGTTAAGCGTATTTCGTATCACATGATGTCCAAATTACCGGCGAGTGTTCAGGTGGATGACCTAATTCAAGCAGGAATGATAGGTTTGCTTGATGCCATTGAACGTTATGAAGGTTCATATGGGCGACAATTTGAAAGTTATGCCGCGCAGCGCATACGTGGATCTATTTTAGATGAACTGCGTGAGGCAGATTGGTTACCACGTAGTTTGCGAAAAAAAATGCGCCAAGTTGAAGGTGCGGTTAGAAGATTGGAACAGAAGGTGGGTGGGGTGCCGAGCGAGCAGGATTTGGCAGATGAATTAAATATGACCATCAGCGAATACCAAGAAGTACTGCAAGGTGCGAAAGGTGCGCAATTAATTTATTACGAAGATTTCCAGAAAGAAGATGAGGATTCATTTTTGGATCGGTTGTGTGTTGATCCCGGTGCAAATCCATTGGATATTTTATTGGATGAAAATTTGAGAACACTGCTCGTACAAGCCATTGAGAACCTTCCTCCTCGGGAAAAAATGGTCATGGGGATGCACTATGAACAAGAAATGAATTTGCGGGAAATTGGCGAAGTAATAGGCGTGAGTGAATCACGGGTTTGTCAGTTGCATACACAAGCAGTCGCTCGATTGCGTAGTCGCATGAGAAATATCAAATAAATGCATGCTGAGAATTGCAGAAAACCATGAAAGGCACTGTAGTGAATAAGACATCGCGTATCGACTTTAACAGTGTGGCTGGTATTTTACTGGCAATGGTTGCGATCATTGCCGGGCAATTGCTAGAAGGAGGGCACATTGGTTCATTGTTACAGATGGCAGCTTTTGTCATTGTTGTTGGTGGCACGGTAGGTGCGGTATTGCTGCAAAGTCCAGTCCGGGTTTTTTTGAACGGTATTAAGATGAGCGCGTGGGTTATTTTCCCACCTTTAATTTCATCACAATCAGTGATTAAACAGATTCTGCACTGGTCGGATATTTCTCGTAAAGAAGGTTTGTTGGCGCTTGAATCTTATGCGCAAATTGCAAAAGACCCGCTAGCAAAAAAAGGATTGCAACTTCTAGCTGATGGCAGTCAGCCCGATAAATTGCGTGAAGCCATGGAAGTGGAATGTTTTTCATTAGAATCATTTCAGCGCCAATCCGCAAGAATTTGGGAAGCCGCCGGTGGTTATGCCCCGACTATTGGAATTCTTGGCGCAGTGCTGGGCTTGATTCATGTAATGGAAAATTTGTCAGACCCAGAGCGGTTGGGTAGTGGAATCGCGGTGGCTTTTGTTGCTACCGTATATGGTGTTGGGCTGGCTAACCTGGTTTTCCTGCCTGTCGCTAATAAACTGAAAAGTATTATCGCCCAGCATGTGGTCATGCGCGAGATGCTGGTAGATGGATTGGTTGCCATTGCGAATGGAGAAAACCCGCGAATTATTGAAAATCGATTAAAAGGTTATGTTGTTTAATCGTAATTATTCAGACCATTGCAGTAACGGTTCAGATTGCCCATAAAATTCATCAGTTCAAGACGCAAAATGTGAGTGTACATGTGACAATGACTATTTTGTAACGCCGAAATGGCGGATGTTAGGGGTAAACTGAATAGTTACGTTTAATCAACCGTTTTATGACGAAGCAGTTAATGCGTAAAAGAAGAAATTGTGATCAACAAGAAGATAGTGAAAATCCCGATCGCTGGCTTGTTTCCTATGCAGATTTTATTACCTTGCTATTTGCATTTTTTGTGGTGATGTATGCAATTTCTTCAGTCAATGAAGGTAAGTATCGTGTTCTCAGTGGATCGTTGGTCAGTGCGTTCAAGCGCAATGCATCTAATCCAAATCAGCCCGCTGCAATGACCCCATCACCGATTGAAATAGAACCTGAACTTGACTCTGAGCCAGATCCAGATCCAGATCCAGATTCAAAACCAGAACCAGATCCAGAACCAGATCCAGCGCTAATTCAGGTAGAAGAGGCGTCAATTTTAAGCGAACAGGAAACAGAAAGGGTTGTCAGGCAGCAGAAGATGCGGGGTATGGCTAACGATATCATGCATGTGCTGGCGCCACTGGTTGAGGATGGAAGAGTGAGTGTTACGCAGAGTGCGCAGGGTATTTCTATAGAAATAAACGCCAGTGTTTTGTTTTCACCTGGTCACGCACAGCTTGCTGTAAATTCCACGCAAACATTGCGCGCAGTCGCAGCGGTGGTGCAAGGACACGAGCATGAAATTCACGTTGAAGGACATACTGATAACATGCCCATTCAAACCATTCATTTTCCATCGAACTGGGAATTGTCAACCGCGCGCTCAAGCAGTGTAGTACGGCTATT
>JAJFJI010000322.1 GCA_021774205.1 Nitrosomonas sp. | reverse complement strand
TGTTGTTGTGGTTGCTATGTAAACCGCTTCATGCGGCGCTAGATATTGAAATATTTGGCGGGGGTGCGACCCAAATTCCAATCGCAATTACCCCTTTTGCTGCGGAGGATCGGTTGCCGCAAAGTATTACTTCAATCGTGGCTGCTGATTTGCAACGGAGCGGACTATTTAAATTGGTGGATTCGGCGGGTTTGGCGCCGCATAACCCTGCGGGTGTTGTTTATGCGGATTGGGCAAATCGTGGTGCGAATGCGTTGGTTGTCGGCGAATCAACTTTGTTGCCGGATGGACAAATAGAAATACGTTTTTACTTGATGGATGTGGCGAAGCGAGTGCAATTAACCAGCTTGGCTACATCAGTTCCGGCTGAACAATTGCGTGCCGCTGCACATCGAATAGCGGATATTATTTTTGAAGCATTAACCGGAAATGTTGGTGTATTCAGTACCCGAATCGCATACGTGATGAAACAGGGTGAGAAATATGCATTGCAGGTAGCAGATGCAGATGGATTTAACGCGCAAGCGGTCATCGAATTTTCCGAGCCAATTATCTCGCCTGCCTGGTCACCTGATGGTAGTGAGATTGCTTATGTGTCATTTGAAAATAAAAAACCCATCGTGTATGTGCAGACAGTTGCAACGGGGACGCGTCGTGCAGTTGCAAATTTCAAAGGGAGTAACAGTGCGCCTGTCTGGTCCCCTGATGGGAAAAAGCTTGCAGTCGTCCTTACTACAGAGGGAAATTCGCAAATTTTTTTAATTAACGCGGATGGCGGTGGTCTGCAAAGGCTTACCAGAAGCGCAGGGATTGATACCGAGCCAAGCTTTTCTCCAGATGGCCTGTCGATTATTTTTACTTCCGATCGGGGGGGGAGTCCGCAGATATACCGTATGGCAATAACCGAAACTGCATCAGGTTTTGCGGAGCGCCTTACTTTCGAGGGTAACTATAATGTCAGCCCAGATTTTAGCCGGGATGGTAAAAGCTTTACTTTCATTCACCGGCATAACAATCAATTTAATGTTGCAGTCCAGGATATCGCAACACGCCAGATGCAGATACTGACAAAATCTCAGCTGGATGAGTCGCCCAGTTTTGCGCCCAACGGTATGATGATCTTGTATGCCACAGAAATTGGGGGGCGTGGTATATTGTCGGCTGTTTCAAGAGATGGTCAAACAAGGCAGCAACTTACTACGCAGACTGGTAATATTAGAGAGCCGGTATGGGGACCGCTGCCACGATTGAAATAAACAAGGTTCAACATTTTAGCGGGATCTTAAGGAGTAATATATGAAAAAAATAGTTAGTGTTTTTATGATTTGCTTATTATCGGCCTGCGCTAGTCAGAAGACACAACCGACTGCTGAAGTGGTAGAACGTTCGATTGGAACGGATGAAAATGCAGCTGCCGCCAGTGGACTGGCGTCCGATGTGCCTACTTTTCATCCATTGCAGGACCCGAACAATATTTTGTCACAACGCAGCGTATATTATGACTATGATAGCTATACTGTGAAAAACGAATATAGGGAGTTGGTATTGGCACATGCTAGTTATCTGCGTGATAATCCAAATACCAGTGTTTTGTTGCAAGGAAATACGGATGAGCGCGGTAGTCGCGAATACAATCTTGCGCTGGGACAGCGCCGCGCTGATAACGTGAAAAACATGATGACATTGGCCGGTGCGCGGGATGCTCAAATTGATGCGGTCAGCTTAGGTGAGGAAAAGCCACGAGCCATGAGTCATGACGAATCTGCGTTGGCTGAAAATCGTCGTACCGATATTCTTTACCATGGTGAGTAATATGTTTACACGTGCTTTCTTGCTGTTATTTTTGATGGGTTGCAATGTGAGTTATGCTGGATTGTTTGGTGATGGCAAAGCGCGCGAACAGATTAGCGTTTTGCAAGAACAAATGGAGCAAATGGAAGCGCGCATTGCTAAAATGGAGGAAACGCTGAATAGTCAGGGCTTGGTGGAACTCTATACGCAGGCTGAAACATTAGGGCGTGAAGCGGGTGAGTTGCGTGGGCAAATAGAAGTACTTACCAACCAAAATGAGTTGCTGCAAAAACGCCAAAGAGATTTTTATATTGATCTGGATAATCGGTTAAGACGAATTGAAGACCCAAATGCGCCAATTGGTTCAGGATCTCAGGATATGCTATTTGCGCCAGAAGTGCCATCGCAGGATTCGGCTATAATGCCTGCACCTGAATCATCACCTGAACCATCACCGATTACAAATACTGAGCCAGCAAGCCCTGATGAAAACACTGCTTATGATCAGGCATATAATTTGTTTAGGAGTGGCGACTATTCAGGCGCTATTTTGCGGTTTGAGGCTTTTGTTGCGAGTCATCCTGAATCCAACCTTGCACCCGCTGCGGCGTATTGGATTGGCAATGCACATTACGCATTACGTAATTTTGATCAATCTATTGATGCTCAGAATAAACTGATTCGTACTTACCCAAGTAGCGCTAAAATCCCGGATGCATTGCTTAACATTGCTAGCAGTCAACAGGAGATGGGTGACAAAACGAAAGCAAAAGCAACATTGCAAGATTTAATTGCAAGATATCCATTTAGCGATGCTGCTGATAAAGCCAAGCGTCGGTTGGCGGCAAATTGATTGCATTTCATTGTAAATCTGCGCCGGACTCGTTAACTATTCCTGTCAAATGTTTTTTGATGCTTTGTTTTTGTAAGTAATTGTGCAAGATTCTAAATCTGCAATCTTGCGGATCAGTGAAATTTTTTTTTCATTGCAGGGCGAAACGAGCCGAATCGGCTTGCCCACTGTATTTATCCGCCTGACTGGTTGTCCATTGCGCTGTGGTTATTGCGATACAACTTACGCTTTTTCTGGCGGTGAAAATACGACAATCTCGACTATTTTAGAACGGGTCTCGGTTTATAAGCCACGATATGTAACCGTCACAGGCGGAGAGCCATTGGCTCAGCGGGCGTGTCTGGAACTTCTCTCGGTTTTGTGCAATGTGGGTTATTCAGTTTCACTTGAAACCAGTGGCGCGCTGGATATCTCCAAAGTAGATAAGCGTGTCAGTAAAATAATGGATATCAAGACGCCTGGTTCGGGTGAATTCGATAAAAACCAATGGGCGAACCTTGATTGCTTGACTGAGCTTGACGAGCTGAAGTTTGTGCTTTGCGACGAAACAGATTACCAATGGGCTGTCAAAATAGTACAAGCGCGGCGTTTGGATTTAATTTGCCCAGTGTTGTTTTCGCCGGTGCATGGCGAGCTTGATCCGGAAAAATTGGCGACATGGATTCTTCGCGATCATTTGCCCGTACGGATGCAGATTCAACTGCATAAGTTGTTGTGGGGAGACGGGCCGGGACGTTGATAAATGCATTTGATTGATTTTGTAGCGTTTAAAGAATGAAAGCAGTCGTTCTTTTATCTGGTGGTCTGGATTCCGCTACGACGCTTGCTATTGCTTGCTACCAGCAATACGAATGTTATGCGTTGAGCGTAGATTATGGCCAGCGTAACGAATCAGAACTGACGGCGGCGCAAGCCGTGGCACGTTCGTTGGGTGTGCGTCAGCATCAGATTATTCAAATGGATCTGGCTGCATTTGGGGGGTCGGCGTTGACGGACCCGTCAATTGCTGTGCCGACGAACGGTGAGAAAGTTACGATTCCGGTTACTTATGTACCCGCCCGCAATACAGTTATGTTGTCGCTTGCGTTGGCATGGGCCGAGACGCTGG
>JAJFJI010000321.1 GCA_021774205.1 Nitrosomonas sp. | reverse complement strand
ATTCAATGGGGGTAATAATTTGACGACATTCATGCCATGACCCGCAACCTGCGTCAGAATGTGATGGTCTTTAAATAATGGAATGGTTATCATTTGGCAGAATAACCCTTTATTCGCTGCTTCTAGCATGGACCATGCCGCTTTCAAAGATAGGCTTTGTGGTGATTGAAATTCAATCGCGATCATCATACCCATGCCGCGCGCCTCTTTTAGGAACTCATATTTGGTAGTGGTTGCGTTAATGGCATTGATAATATCTTTGCCGACTTTGGCGCTGTTTTCGACCAATTTCTCGTCTTCAATAACCTGCAGGGTTGCCAGACCGGCGGCCATTGCCAGATTATTTTTGGAGAAGGTGGAGCCGTGTACCACGGCTCTGTCCATACGATTGAAGACGGCATCCATCACCTTCTGGGTCATCGCTACTGCGCCAATTGGGACAAATCCGCCAGATAGGGCTTTCGCCATGCAGATCATGTCAGGTTGCACACCCCAGTGTTCAATAGCCCAAAGTTTCCCAGTGCGGCCCAGTCCAGTCTGCACTTCATCAGCAACAAACAAGGTGCCATATTTTTTACATAAAAGTTCAACTTCCGGCAGATAATTGTCATCCGGCACGTTGACGCCTTTACCCTGAATGGGTTCGACAATAAATGCGGCTACGTCATTTTTGCTTAAAGCTTGTTCCAGTGCTTCTAGGTCATTAAATGGCACGGAACTGCAGCCAGGTAGCAAGGGACCGAATCCTTCGCGGAATATTTGTTCACCGTTTAATGACAATGCCCCGGTCGTTAAACCATGAAAGCTGTGCTCGCAAAAAACAATGTTTTCTCGATTAGTTGCATACCGGGCAAATTTTATCGCGGCCTCTACTGATTCTGTGCCGGAATTGCAGAAAAACATTTTGTTCAGATTATCCGGCGTCGTTTCAAGTATTTTTTCAGCCAATAAGCCACTGAGTAGCGAGACATCCATTTGCACCAGGTTGGGTAACTCCAGGACTAATGTTTCTTGTAATGCGGCAACGACCGTGGGATGATTACGGCCAACTGCGAAGACGCCAAATCCGCTTAGCAGATCGAGATATTCATTATTGTCTTCATCATATAAATACTGACCAATAGCCCGCTTGTAATTTCGATCATAGCCAATAGTCCTCAATACGCGAACCATCTGATTGTTAAGGTGTTGTTCGTGTAACGAAAATTTCTTGTCAAAATGTTGAGAAAAAAGATCAGCGATACTGAAGGACATGAATTACCTCGATAGATTATGTTCATTTGCCAAAAAATAGGCAAAACAATCAAAGTGTGCAGCAATGTGAAAGAAATATCTATAGCAAGTAGCAAACCCATACTTGCTATGCCTAGGTGTGGAAAATGCCATAGCGTTAGTTATTCAGAAGGTGAAGGATGTTGCCAAATGAATTTTATCCATTTTGCGCTTAACCTCGCATGTTTCCTTAAGCAACCATTCGCAATAATGCACTGAAAAAAAATTTTTTGCCAGATTGACGGGTCTGTGGGAAATGGCAACAAAATCCTTATTGAGTGTGGCCTGAGTAATCAGTTTCTGACATCAGAAAAAGCGAAGTGTGCTCGATTGTTAGTAGCGTAACAACGTTACGGTGTTTTATCAAGGTTATGGTGTTGGCTATCTTGCAGAGGTTGAGATGGTTGGTAACAGTATATGGGTTTCGGGTTTGGCTTTTTGAGCGGCCGATTTCCTGCTTAATTTCTTTGAAGCCAGCCTCGATTTTCCTGCGTGCGCCTTACTCTTAGTATTTGATGATTTGCCCGTTGATGGGATCGAGGTCAGCGGCAAACAGGCCCAACGACCTTTGACTATTTTCAATAAGCCGGTGGATACAGTATTTTGTGACCGAGGCAGTTTTGATGAAGCCATGAAGGTATAGAGCCGACGCTGACTTAGTGTGACAACCAGACGCCTCGTTTATCGCCTTTGCGGCGGCGGTTAAATTCCTGCTGGAATATACGTTAAAATTCAACTGGTTAATTGTTATTTATGGCGGTCAACTTCGGGTTTAGGTTGAATGCCGATTGTGGCGATTGAATAGATAAGACATACCTTGCTCTTTATTGTGGTTACTTGTAATCTTTCACTCGGTTACTATAAAGAAATATGCTACCTGTTTTTAGGTATTAGAGATTGGTTAGAAACCTGCCGTGTTTGTGGTTTTGTTCGATAACTGGGTCATGCTGGAGGCGAAATTGAGTAATAGTAAATTTATGGTGCGTAAGGCTGCGGTTCTGGGTGCTGGAGTAATGGGTGTGCAGATTGCGGCACATCTGGTCAATGCCAATGTCGAAACATTTTTGTTCGAGCTTCCGGCTGATGGTGACAATGCCAATGCCAATGTGATCAAAGCGGTAGAGAAGCTAAAAAAACAAGAACCCGCGCCATTATCAATCCAAGCCAAGGCCACTTATATTCAGCCAGCAAATTATGATCAGCATCTTGAATTACTTAAAGATTGCGATCTGGTCATTGAGGCGATTGCTGAGCGGTTAGACTGGAAGTCTGATTTATATACCAAGGTTGCGCCTCATCTGGGTGAGCAGACTATTTTTGCCAGTAATACTTCCGGACTTTCTATCAATCAGTTAGCGCAGGCTTTTCCTGAGGAATTGCGTCATCATTTTTGTGGCATCCATTTTTTCAATCCGCCACGCTATATGCATTTAGTGGAATTGATTGCTTGTCAGGAAAGCGATGCGTCCATGCTGGATAACCTGGAAGCGTTTCTGGTTACTTATCTAGGTAAAGGCGTCATACGCGCCAAAGACACGCCAAATTTTATCGCCAATCGTATCGGTGTGTTTTCATTGTTGACGACCATGCATCATGGCAAAGCATTCGGTTTTGGGTTTGATCAGGTGGATGCGTTGACCGGCACGTTGATTGGCCGACCAAAGAGCGCCACCTTTCGTACCGCAGATGTGGTGGGGCTGGATACCTTGGCGCATGTCATCAACACGATGCGCGATACCCTGCCGGATGATCCATGGCACGCTTATTTTGCGGTGCCGGATTGGTTGCAAGGCTTAATTAAAGAGGGTGCGTTGGGACAAAAGGTCAAACGGGGCGTCTATCAAAAAAAGGGTAAGGAAATTCAGGTGCTGGATCTGGCGACGCAGGCCTATCGTTTGTCAGTGGGTGACGTGGATGAGGATATCAAACGCTTGCTTAAATATAACAGTCCGCCTGAGAAATTTTCGGCATTACGTAACAGTCAAAATCCACAAGCTCAATTTCTATGGTCAATTTATCGCGATGTGTTTCATTATTGTGCGGTTCAGTTGGAAGCGATTGCGGACAATGCGCGCGATCTGGATCTGGCAATTCGCTGGGGGTTTGGTTGGGATCAGGGTCCTTTTGAAATCTGGCAAGCAGCGGGTTGGAAACAGATTGCTACATGGATCAATGAGGATATTGCCGCAGGCAAGAGTATGAATCAAACACCACTGCCTGATTGGGTGATGGCAATTGCAGAAAGTGAGACCCAGGGCGTGCACTCAGCGCAGGGCTCTTATGCACCTGCTGCTAAAACGGTGCATTCGCGCTCAACACTTCCAGTCTATCAACGGCAGTTATTTTCCGATCGGTTAATTGGCGAGGAAGCATCCTACGGCGAAACGATCTTTGAAACCGATGCATTACGCATGTGGCATATGGGCGATGAAATTGCCATCGTCAGTTTTAAGAGTAAAAAGCATACGATTGATATTGATGTGCTGAAAGGGATGCAGCAAGCTATCCATGAGGCTGAGCAAAATTGGCGCGCAATGGTGATTTGGCAAACTGAACCGCCATTTTCTCTCGGCGCTAATTTACAAAAAGCAACGGAACGGCCGAAAACTGACAAACCGCAAAAAAATGCACCGCCACCACCGCCTTCTGCTTTTGACCAGTTCATGAAGAGATTTAAAAAATCGGCGCAAGCCACCGTGCTTAAGGCTGCGCGTGAGCTGGATCTGGCCGATGCATTAATGGCCAAGAAGCTGGCGGAAGTTGAGGCGATGGTGGCGCAGTTTCAGCAAACTTCGCAAGCGCTCAGATATTCGATGATCCCAACGGTAGCGGGGGTGGATAACCTGGCACTTGGTGGTGGCTGTGAGTTTGCTATGCATTG
>JAJFJI010000033.1 GCA_021774205.1 Nitrosomonas sp. | reverse complement strand
ATGACAGAAGAAAAAGGATTATTTGCAAATGAAATTAATGAACAGAGTTCATCCATTGAACAACCAAATAACATCATTGATCAGTCGTTAGAATTTTCTGAAACGGCCAATTACCTGGCGTTTAATTGTTCACGCGTCAAGAATCGCCAAGTACGTTTAAATATTCGTCGCAGAGATGGCACCGGCAGCATTATTTATTATGGCTATATTGCCACCATAGAATATACCGGCAATGAAAATATTTCTTTAATTTATCAGAATTCAGTTTTTACCTTTACCGGTAAAAACCTCAAAAAATTACGTGAAGCATTACAGGATGAACGAGTTCGTTATGTGCAAGAAGCATTGATTAATACTCAAGTTGAACCAGATCAACCTTTCATATAATCAATCACGCAGACTCACCTTGGGGCTGAGGAATAAACCTAGGCACTAGTACAAAACAATTATAAATTTACAAAAAAGCGTTATATTCAGTGCTACGCACTGATTGAATGGCTTCGCCCTCCAAACTCTAATAAGTATTTTTAAAAAAATGATAATTAGATTTTTTATTCTCAGAGAAAAAAACTAGCGTTGGTTCTCATGTCTTCACACCCTAAGAGGATTAATTCTCATAAAAGCGCCACTTATTTATTTACTGAATCAGCCAGTTTAACTCGTGCACCCTCTAAATTATTTCACACGACTTTCGTATTTGGATGATCTTTGCCTAATTTTTTCTCTAAAGTAACCAGCGCCCAAGATAATCAATGGCTTTTTTGTGAGTGTTAACGATAATTGTCGCGCACTACGTTAAGTACAACAGAAATAAGCATAATAGAATGCATCTTTTACAATGCTGACAAACTTACTTATGTAAAAGAGCTAGAATGATAAAAATCGCTACGTAACATTTGGTCCTTTCCTAACTTTTTACCCTCTATTGAAATCAGAACAGGTACCTCTGATGAAGGCTGGGTGGAAATCAAACTATTGGAACCACTTCATAAAGGCGCTCAAATGGCCTGGAATAATGCCTATTACTTGATCTCGGAAATGAAGAAAATTGTCTCAAATTTTTGAGTGTTTTCCGACAGTCCCACTTGGTAGTTTTTGACAGTGGTTCCACCGGTAATTATGACTATGCTTATCCGAGTGGCCTTGGCCTATTCGGGCTGCTTCCGATTTATCCTATGCCCCAGGAGCTGGGCTAGCATGGCAAGAAGCCTGGACACGATTGGCTAATAAATTTTATCTTGTGAAATTGAGAGGGCATTTTGCAAAGGTGTCATTTCCATTATGAGGGTTTCTGCCCAAACCGCCGAAAATCTGCAGTAGTGTACCCTTCTTTTCCGCAGAATAAACGACGCTAAAATAGGTGATTTTTCGAGTATATATTATGCTGATTCATGATGTTAATTCAGAATTTGGTTTGGGTACTGTGCACACTACACCAATATGAAAATCATCACAGCCATTCTGGAATCCGGAGCGATCACAAAATTCTTGATCATCTTGGAATATCTATTCGGGCACTGCCGCTATCTCTTTGAACCTGTTTAATTTCAAATTGCTTTCCACTTTCTTCAGTGCTCTTTACTGCAGAGCTGATCTTTCCTTATGGACGTCTTTCGCCTGAAAGGCAGAAATGCCCCTAGTTTCTAGAAATGTAATACATTTTTAAGTAGAAGTTGACACTTTTTTGTTCATTCAGCAGCGAGTTTGACTGAATGTCCGGCTTAACGTATATTTCAATTTAACAAAAAAAGGGGGTTATTTTTCCTATCCACAGTTCAGCGATTTGTCTGTGGCTGGGTTAGTGGTGCCACTCATCAAAAAACGGATCCAAAATACTGATTATGGAGTACCTCGAATACTTCAATAAATATCCGGACGCCTACCAGAAAATCGCTGCGAGCTTTGATCGAATCCACACGTTACACGATTACCTGATCGACATCGATGCAATAGTTGAGGCAAGCAGCATCTTTTCAATCGGCCCTGGTGATGGAGCCATCGAAGTTCGATTGGCGAAAGAGAATAATCTGAAGTTGGGAGTCGTGGAACCTTCTAGTCTCTTATTTGAAAAGTTGCGCTCAAACGTTGCTTCAGCAGGAATCGAGCACCTTCTTATCGAAGAAAATCAGCAATCCTTTGAAGACTACGAATCAGAAGAAAAATATGACTGTGTCCTTTCGCTATACTCGTGGTTTGCATTCGGATTCGATACCCAACTATTGGAAAAAGCTCTGGGCTTGTTGAACCCCGGTGGCTTGCTGGTGATTTGCCTCCAATCCGAAAAGTCACCGTCGACACAGATCTCCTCTTCAAGTCGCTCCACAGGCATCAACCTGACATCGGAGGCTTTATCAACACATTTTAAACAAAAAGGCTATGGGCACCAGTATCTTATGTACGATGGTGGGGTAGCCGCAGAGACTTACATCGGAAAAGACGGGCTTACAGAGCTGGGCAAAGATCTAGTCTCCTTCTTAAATGCAACACCTTGGAACGACCTCAATACGTTTCTACGAAAATCAGGATTTACAGTTTTAAAGGATTCGATCCACAACGGACAAATTAGATTTCAAAGTGGATGCCTGGTATTCAGAGCGAGTGACTAAAATTACGGCTTGGAATGATATTCAGTAGGAGATTCGAGCTATTTATTCTACACTCACCATATGCGTAACAAGGGCGTTTATTTTTCCTATCCACTTTCCCATTCAAGTATATTCTGAGTAGAATAAATCCTAATGAATAAAGCAAAAATAATGTATCCATACGCGAGGTCACTATGAAAACTCTACAAGTTCAAATTTTGTTCCTTTCAATGGTATTGAGTCCATTGTCTGTTCATGCGCAACGAATGTTGCCGGATGCTGCCTTTATTGTGCCCGAACAAAATGTGACTGAGTCGAATACGTTGAATATTCAGTTCGAAGCCGATGCCATTGCTAACATTCAAGCCATGAACCTGTCGGTCGTCGTCGCACGATCAGTTAGATCAAGCGAGGATACAGCTGCTTAAACAGTATGGGCGGTTATTCCGCCTTCAGAAATCGTGGCCGCAACGATTTCACTTGAATGGGACCCAGTGGAATTTTTTGCGTTCCAGTCTGACTTGACTGCTCAGATCGGGCGGATCATGAGGCCACATGCGCAGCTACCTGTCTTGCTGGGCGAACGATACGATTTTGACGGTAGCCACTTAGTTGCAAACGCCCAAGGGTCCGTGAATAGTGAGCAAATAACGCTGGAAAACCTCGCATCAACACAAGTCACTTTTGGTCTGGCCGCTTCGGCAACTCTGGACGGTACCGACAGCGGACCCGTCGCATTCATCGTCGCAGAAGCATTTGAGAACGGGCTGCTTACATTCACACCAAATGATGAAGTGTTTCTTTTTCTTTCTGGAAACGCGCCGGAAGTTGGCGAGGTTGTTGATATGACAACTACTGGCGTAGTATTCGAAGTCAGCTATGCCGACACATCATCGCACACCGTCAGGCTCAACGGTCAGACAAACAGTTTTTCTTTGATTAATTAGTCGACGGGGTCTGTTAGCATAACAATATTACACTTTCCTATTCGCAATAACAGGCTTTACGGGGAATGCTTTTGCGCAAACCAGTGAAGACAACAGCGCCGATGACAACACATTCACATGCCTTTCGGAATATGAAAATGGTGTCAATTTTTCTACAATAAGCCCGTTTGACCATTACGATACAGGACGATCTCATCGTTTCGCTTGCGTCATCTTTCCAGGCTTAATAAAAGTATTACAATGCTATGACCCATCAACACAATATCGCTTTGAAGATGTAACCGGAAAAGACTTTCCTATCATTTTATCTTTGTCCTTTTTATTATCTTCTGCATGTATGCCTACAGACAAAAAAGAAAGAAGCTAGAAAACAAAGCTTATTAGCACGAATACCCAATTAACATGTTTTAATGGGAGTCAGGATATCCATTAACGGCTACACGATTTTTATCAATATACAATGGGCTAGTAATTGCAGGTTTTGGTCGTTCAGAAAAACTGCCTCAAAGCTATGTATGTCTTTATGGTGGCGGACAAGAACAACAAGTTGCTATGCCGGCAAAGTGGTTTCTGTTGGTATTGTCCAGTCTATTGTTATTATCAATGCAGAAACAGCCTCGATATGGGGAAAAATAACGGCTGATGCACAACGGGATGGTTTCGTTATCCATGCTGCTGCAACGAGCTTTGCAGCATGGTTTGCGTCTCATGACGCATAATGTCAAAGACTTATCCTACCCATGTTATGCTTATAATCCATGGATGAAGGAGACGTAACCATGGCTTACTCAGTTACACCAACCCCCCATACCCTGCCCGCCATTTAAAACCGGCTTCAGACCAATGCAGTTTTTGCAAATCTGGCCGAAATACCACTCGAAATTGAATGATTCGCCAATAATTAATCTTCAGAATTTCCTCAATGGCGCCCTACATGGCCATATTGACACGCAAAAACAATCCTGAATTGTAGATTCATCCCAAATCAACACCGCGATTTTTTTGGCCATTTCATACTGCTTACATAGCACTCCAATTAGTACTTCAAAATTCTGACGGCCTTTCGACGATACGGCGCCCAAACCCTCAAATTCGATACATTGTCATAAAAATGCAACATTCATTCAGTAAGATGCGGGCTGTGCTAACGGGCAACCTAAGCTTCAATAGTTACCGATATTTCGGTGAGCTCTAACCGATTTTATGCCATTGCCCAGAATTTATGATGCGTGATTTATGCTTGAAACACTTTTTAAAAAAACTCCAACCGTCGCCCTCTTGATAACGGCGTTGCTATTTACGCCGATCGTAACTGCAAGCAGTCTGGAAAACCTGGCCCAGTCGCTGGCTAAAATTCGCGGTGAAGTTGAGGAGCTTCAGGCGCAACTCGATATCAATAAAGAAAAACATAGCAGCCAGATGTCCGCTTTGTCTTCTCAATTAGCGGATCTGAGTGTTGAGAAAAGAAGGCAAAAAGTCAGTATCGAAAAACTGCAACATTCAATTGAAAAAATAACGAAAAGTTCACAACAAGCAGCACTGTCCGGAAAAAACTTGACGCCTGTTTTACTCAAAACACTCGCTATTTACAAGCGCTATGTACAGAAGGAATTTCCTTTTAAGGTGACGGATCGAGTCAAAGCAATCGATGACTTGGAAAATAACATTGCTAATGACTTGGTTGATCCAAATAGAGCCGTTAATCAGCTATGGTCGCTGTTTGAAGACGAAATACGATTAAGCAAGGAAAATGGCATCTACCAGCAAACAATTATGCTGGATGGAGAAAAGATACTGGCTGATATCGCAAAAATAGGAACGGTCTTTCTTTACTTCCAAACCAAAGATAACAGAACAGGAATGGCAAAAAAATATCCAGATAGTGGCTGGAAATTTGTAACTGTTAATTCCCGTAACGACAGTGAGCGCATCGCAAAGTTATTTGATTCATTGAAGAAACAAATACGCCAGGGGTTTTTTGAATTACCCAATCCCATGAACTAAAAATGAAAAAAGCATTTTTAATAATATTACTGCTTATTGCCGCGAGCCATGTTTACGCCGTTGAAAATGAAACTGATACTACGGCACAAGTGGAAGCATCCGGAACAGAGGAACAGAATGCAACCGCCTCTTCACCCGATTCTAAATCAAGCAATGAAACCACGCAGGATAGCCAAAAACAAAATTCTAGAGTACAGAAATCTGTCGATCTGGAAACCGCGTATAAACGTGAATATGCGTTTCTGGAAGCTCAAAAACGGGAACTTAATGAGCGGCTAAAAAGATTTAAAACCAGTGCGAACCAAGAAGAACAAGAATTAAGCCATAGCGTAAATTCACTTGAGCGAAACTCGGTTGACCGCTCTGCCAAAATTGATCTGTTGAATTCACAACTCGTCGAAGCAGAACGCCAAGAATCCGCATTAGACGAACGTAACGATGCCCTGGAAACTACCTATTCACAGGCAACGGTAACCCTTGAGAATCATGGCATTAAAATCCCACCAGCTTTCACAGACACACAAGGCAAAGATCCAGCCAAAGTCAGTTATTTATTCAGACAAGCATTAACTTTAATTAATGAGCTCAGCGCAATCAAAACAAAACCCGGTGAATTTTTTCTGGAAAATGGTAAACAGACCGAGGGAAATATTATTCATCTGGGAAATATCGCTGCGTATGGTGTGAGTGCTGAAGGAAGCGGCAGTTTAGTGCCAGCAGGTGAAGGTAATTTTAAGATTTGGAATGAGCCTACTGCAGATATCGCTACCGCACTTAGCAATAATCAACAGCCGGACAATCTAAAACTGTTTCTATTTGAATCACGAACCACTGCAATTGAAGAAAATCCAGACAAGACAGTGGTGGAAGTTATTCAATCGGGCGGGGTAATTGGCTGGATTATCGTAGCGCTTGGTGCGTTTGCTGCACTGCTTATTCTAATCCGCGCTTACCTGCTTTATTCAAATAGTATGAATACAAAGCAGCTATCCAGAAATGTAATACAGCAGGTTGCTGATGGCCAATTGGATGAAGCGAAAAAAAATTGTGGCATTGGATCATCTGCGATCGCTCGTGTTTTGTCAACAACACTGAGCCATTTAAAAGATGACAGAGAACATATGGACAGTGTCGTTCATGAATCGATTCTTCAGGAATCCAGTGCGCTGGATCGCTTTGGTTCGGCAATTTTAGTGATTGCATCGGTATCCCCTTTACTCGGTCTACTGGGAACCGTAACCGGGATGATTTCAACATTTGACGTTATTACCGAGTTTGGTACCGGCGATCCAAAATTGTTGTCAGGTGGCATCTCCATTGCATTGGTTACCACAAAATTAGGACTAACCGTTGCCATTCCAGCGTTGATGCTGGGCTCTTTATTATCAGCCTGGGCAAGGAACATTAAGCGTGACATGGAACATGCAGCACTCAGTGTTACCAATGCTTTTTTCGACGGATCAAGCCCTAACGATTTTGCTGAGCCCCCTGTTAACGACAACATGCTGGTATTGAATAATTAAGCAAACGCACCATAGCCATGAATGAATATTTTCTCATGTTCAAAGCGTTATTCGAGGCTGGAGGAGTGGTTATCCCTCCCCTGTTCCTTTGCGCCTTACTACTTTGGTATGGCTTGGGATATCGATACTGGATGATGAAACAATCGAAATCAATGACGGTTCGTAACATGCTCCGCAATTACCAGGAAAACGGTGTTAAGCCGACCAAAAATATTGTTGAACAAGCGGTTCAACAAGGCATCGCATTAAAGAAAAAAGGCGTTAAAAATCTTCGCCGTCACTTGGATGCGGCTTTCTACGATTATGAACGAGAAATTGGAAAATTTTCCGTACTCGTTCGAATTATTGTCGTCATCACACCTTTGCTGGGCTTACTAGGAACAGTCATTGGCATGATAGAAACATTCGATTCTTTGGGATCTATGTCGTTGTTTACCCAGTCTGGCGGCATCGCCGGGGGAATATCGCAAGCATTGATTTCAACGCAAATAGGCCTATCGGTTGCGATTCCTGGATTATTTATCCACAGTGTTCTCAATATAAAACAACAACAAATTGAGCGTGATCTCGCTCAAATAAAAGAATTGTTGTGCACAACACCATGAGAAATTTTAAATAATGAGATACAACGAACCTGTTGAAACAGATGCTTCGATCGATATTGGGCCACTCATCGATATCGTTTTTATTCTATTAATTTTTTTCATGGTAACCACGACCTTTGTAAAGGATATGAAGCTAGAACTCGAACGTCCCAAGGCAAGCAGCGCCGTAACAGCCTCAAGCAAGGCGATCCGATTATTTATTGACCGGGATGGCGCGACCTACTTAGACGGCGAAGCGGTGCGATTATGGCTGATTCAAAGCAAATTGCGTGATTTGTTGAGCACGTCAACCGATAAAGTGGTTTTGGTGGTTACCGACGATGGCGTACCTGCAGGCAAATTGGTCGAAGTTGTCGATCAAGCACGTTTGTCCGGTGCAGAAAGTGTCGGTGTTGCAACTGAAAAAGAAGCGGGAGGAAATTAGATAAATGGAAACCAGAAAAACAAATAAACATTGGGCTGCCTTTATTTCAATGATGTTCGGTACAACGCTCGTCTTTAGTTTAGTACTGATTATGAATCGCTATATGGGGGAAATCGAAAAAACATCAGCATCTGAAGTAACCCAGATCAGCATGGTAAAACAAATTAAACCCGAACCAAAAAAAGAAGTTAAAAAAGTTAAACCGAAAAAACCCAGCGTTCGGCCGCAAGCACCCGCGCCATTTCAAGGCTTAAATACATCACTTTCAGGGATTGATCTAGGTCTTTTTGGTTTTGACGATGGCAGCATCAATGATCTGGATAATGCGCTTCTAGGGGAAACTGGCAATGTCGTGATGACCGAGGATCTGGTTGACGAGCCGCCAAAACCTGTCTCAACAGGTTCTTTTAGATATCCCCCATCTGCGAAAAAGCAAGGGATTAGGGGCTATGTGGTTCTATCGGTACTGGTCGATATTGACGGCTCGGTTGATCAATTACAAGTGTTGGAATCCAACCCTAGCGGAATATTTGATAATGCGGCTTTGCAAGGTGTTCGGGCATGGCATTTTGAACCGGCAAAATATCAGGGCGAAGCCGTGAAAGTATGGGCAAAGCAGAAAATTCGCTTCGATTTATCCTGAATCTAAAACTGCGGATCTTAGATTAAATGGTTACATAAATCATGGAAAAAATAATGAAAATACTATCAGAAAGACAACTCATTCTGATTATTTTATTGTTCGGATATTGCTGCAATATCGCCTGGGCAGAAGAGAGTCAGGCTCAACCCACTGATTTAATAGAGTTGGCGGCAATCATGCTAAGGGACGGTCACTATGACCGGGCTTTATTGGCATTACAAGGCGTTGATCTGGAAGATGAAGAAACAGATTTCGCAAGGTTTTATACGTTGCAGGGCCTGGCTTATATGAATTTGAATGACTTTGTCGCAGCCAAAGATAGCCTTCAGTTAGCCATTGACAACGGACAACAAGAAAAAACAATTTATGTTTATCTGGCGCAGGTCAATTTTTCACTTAAAAATTATCAGGAAACCATTCAGGCTATTTTAAATGCAGCGGAACTTGTCAGTAATTATCCTTCTTTGTTTGTCATAAAAGCGCGTGCCCATTGGCATCTCAAAGAAACGGCACAAGCAATCAACGCATTGAATGAAGCTGAGCAATTATTTCCAGACGATTACCGCTTTCTTAAACAAAAAGTATTTTATTTTGTTGAACTCGCGTTATATCAGGAAGCGGCTAAATTAGGCAGAAAATATTTGACGCTGTCTCAAGCAAAAGCTGAAGACTATGTTGCTATCGGCAATGCGCTCCGATTAAGCAAGGCGTATCAGGAGGCAATGAATATCCTGGAAATTGCACGCTTAATGTTTCCAAATAATGATGTCGTCGCAAAACTATTAGCGCATATCTATCTGGATCAAGACAAATTAAATTCAGCGGCTTTCATTTTGGAACAAGCGGCATTGCTGAATTCAGATTTACTTTCTGAAGCAGCGGAAGTCTATCGCCGTGCAGGCAGATTCCATAAAGCATTAACGCTCAATGAAGCAATCAGCGATCAGAAAATAAAATTCAAGCAACGCTTGTCCATTCTACTTGCGTTAAAGCAATTTGAACAAGCGGCAAATATGGAATCCAGCCTGTATCGAACCGGCCTATTGGATGATCAACACGTTCGCTATGCACTTGCCTATGCATTATTTTCAAGTGGCCGTTACCCGGCAGCAAATAATCACCTGGATTATTTAAAAGATGCGGAATTATTTAGAAGAGGCATCGAGCTTCGCCGATTAATAGAAATCTGTAAAACCGAACCATGGCAATGCACTTGATTTATCCAACCACGTTAGCCCTTATCCACCTCGCCCTTTCCACTCCCTTAATACCGCAGTGATATGCGGATGGCCACCTTTTAACCTGAATCTTTAAATTATCTTGTTTAAGACAAAGTAATCCGAAAAAGCAATGAAGCAATTCTTCCTTTCTTTGGTCATTTTTCTCGCCACACTACTGACCAGCCCATTGGTATGGGGAGATAAAGAAAAAGCCGAATTTTCAATTCATTTATTCCAGAATGGACTACCAATCGCTGACGCCGAACTGCTGATTCATAGCGAATGGTTTGAAACGACTGATCCAAGACAGATTGATGCCACGCCATCAACCTTAATCTGGCGTGGCGCAGATGGCGAAGCCGCGATTAAAACCAATCCAAATGGCAGTGTCGCGGGAAAAATACCACCCGGAAATTATCAAATCGAGATTATAACCAACGATCAAACGTTTGATTTCAATCTGCCGCTTCGACGCGCGGAAAATGTACAAATTTTGGTGACTTTTTTTGCAGATGGAAGAAAACCATTACTAAATATCGAAAGTTCAGTATCTGGAACATTGGCTGGTTCTGAAGCTGCGGCCGAAGAGGTCCAAGAACAAGGAAATGGTGTTTTTATCACACAAATTTTGTCAACAGAAACAAAAAAACCCGTCAAAGATGTCCAGGTGTTTCTGAGTGGACTCAAACAAAGATTAAGAACTGATGACCAGGGCCGTATAACAACCGAAATACCGGCTGGAACCTATAGCGTCTCAGTATTACACCCTGCTTACAGTAGCCAAACAAAAGAGGAAGTCAAGATCGTCAAAAATCAGGATACTGAATTAAACTTCAATTTAACACCTGCAGGGGTAGAACTAGCCGAATATGTCGTACTGGAGCCTTTTCTGGCCGGAACCCTTGCTTCCGTGATTGAGGAACAGAAAACTTCCGCGGAAGTTGCAACGATCCTAGGCGCGGAACAATTTAGCCGGAGTGGCGCATCGGATGTCGCCAGCGCCTTAACAAGAGCGTCTGGCCTCACTTTGGTGGGTGGCCGGTTTGTCTTTATCCGTGGTTTGGGTGAACGATACTCATCAACGCTGGTCAATGGCGCGGCCATTCCCAGTCCGGATCCAACACGGCGCGTCGTGCCATTGGATCTTTTTCCGACCAGTATTCTGGAAAGCGTACTAGTACAAAAAACCTATTCTGCCGATCGGCCAGGCGAATTCGCTGGTGGCACCTTGGAAATGCGAACCAGAGGAATACCAGAGGAATTCTTTTTTAATTTTAGTGCGCAAACAGGTATTAACAGTCAATCCACTTTTTCCGATGCGTTAGATTATAAAGGTTCAAATACCGATTTTTTAGGGTTTGATGACGGTACGCGCGCTTTACCAAATTCAATTGCCGAAGCAACTAAAGATGGCAATATCTCGCCGCAAACGCCTTTTAACCCTGACGGATTGACACCTTCTGAACTAGAGGGTTTAGGCGAGGATTTGTCAGATGTGTGGGATGTCACAGAAAAGAAAACGGGGCCTGACCGCGCCTTTTCGACATCCATCGGCGATGTATTTAACTTTGGTGATTTCAGGGTAGGCTATATTGGCGCAGGTGGTTGGGAACAGGTATTCAGGAATCAGAACGAGATTAATCGGGAATTTTCATCCTCCGGAAACCAGACTGATGACAGCCTGCGATTAACTCAGGACTTTGATGTCCAACGTTCATGGCAGGAAGTCCAAACGAATGGCTATGCGGCGATAGAAGCTGAATATAAAGAACAGCATCGACTCTTTGCCAACATTATGTTTCTGAAACAGACATTTGATGAAACCAGGGTAAGTCAAGGGTTTACCGATGCCGAAGTAACCGATATACGCAGAACAAAACTTTGGAATTTCACTAATCAACTGTTAATGAATCAAGTGGGGGGGGAGCATCAATTTGATTGGGCAAAGAAATTAAAGATTGATTGGTTGTATACCAATGCAACGGCGAAACGAGATGAACCTAAAACTAGAGATTATCGATATGACGAGGATAGTGAGGGCAATTTCTTCTTTTCTCGAAGGGCAGACAGCAATCAAATAATATATGGCGACTTAACAGATAAAGACGAAAGCTGGCGGATGGATGCAGCACTGCCGTTGGAATTATCACCGAATTATCAGTTCTCAATGCATGGCGGCTTTATCAGCCAAAGCAAAACTCGGGATTCAACGATTCAACGTTTCCTTTACTTTCCTGTTGGACCCGATTCAAGAAATCAGGAGATTCTGTCACAACCCTTGGAATCGATTCTAAATCCTGAATTTATTGGTCCAAACGGATTCCAGATCCGTGACTCGACGCGACCCACGGATAGTTACAACGCCAAGCAAGATTTATTTTCTTATTACGGTAAACTGGATTCAACATTTTATAACAGAGTGAGAATAATCGGCGGACTGCGCTGGGAAGATAACGATCAGGTCGTTGAAACGTTTCAATCGGTCGCAAACATGAACGAGCCCATTACCTCGGAGCTCAAAAGAACTGATATGTTGCCTGCCGTTTCGGCAACTTTAATGATTTCCGAAAAACAACAATTCCGGGCAGGCTTTAGTCAGACACTTTCACGACCTGATTTTAGGGAGTTATCACCAGCACCATTTACCGATCCAAACACCAATCAGGAAACAAAGGGTAACCCGGATTTAGTACAAACCGATATTACAAATATCGATGTGCGCTGGGAATATTACCTGTCACCCAATGAAAATCTGTTCGCCGGCTTTTTCTGGAAAAATCTCACCAGTCCTATAGAACAAGTGACATTGCCAGGTGTCGCGCTACAAACATTTCAAAACGCCGATAAGGCAAAACTTTTTGGGTTTGAATTGGAATTATTGAAAAACCTCGGCTTTGTACACCCCTATTTTGAGAATTTTTTTGTCGGCAGCAACTATACCTGGTCTGATTCCAATGTTAAGCTCACGCCCGAAAATCTTCAGGCGCAGACTTCAGCAAGCAGACCACTGCAAGGGCATTCCCGACAGATCTTTAATGTCCAGATCGGTTATGATAATCCGATTTGGGGAACACAGGCTACTATGCTATACAATGTCACCAGTGAACGCATCGTGGCCGTTGGGCTATTAGGTGCGCCGGACAAATTCGAACAACCATTTAACCAACTAGATTTTGTGCTGAGCCAGAATATAAACAAATGGCTATCAATGCGGTTTACCATGAGAAATCTATTGAACGATAAATTTATCGTAAAGCAAGGTAATGAAATAACAAGAGAGTTTAAAAGAGGACGCCAATTTAATCTGGGCGTTCGTATCAGTTATTAAATTTACACGGTTTGCACAATCAGCGCCCAGTACGCTTGAAATATCCATTCGATTCCCCCATTATCTTTTATTTGATAGTTAGCTTTTTTGCTGTATTTTATTAAGTTAGTAAACTAATAATACTTTGAGAGGTCCTAAATGATTCATTGGCAATTACAAAGTCAGAAGCGCGTGCAATTTGTACGTGGTTTTACATTACTTGAATTACTGGTAGTCATGGTGATTATTGGCCTGCTGGCCGCTTATGTCGGACCTAAATATTTTTCACAGGTAGGGAAATCTGAAATTAAAATGGCGCAAGCTCAGATTGACGCCCTTGAGAAGGCGTTGCACCAATATCGTCTGGATGTTGGCAGTTATCCATCGAGTGAGCAAGGGCTTGCCGCCTTGATGACATCACCTGGCAACGAGCCAAGATGGCAAGGGCCCTACCTTTCAAAGACGCCACCCGCAGATCCCTGGAGAAATCCATATGTCTATCAATATCCCGGCGAAAACTCGGAATTCGATTTGTTATCTTTAGGCCGAGATGGTCAGCCGGGCGGTGAAGGCGATGCGGCGGATATAACGAATTGGTAAGCTGTTGCAATGCGTTTTGAAGTAAAAGCTGTTCTGACAGGACAAGGCACCGTTAATCTAAAGATTGACGCAAATAGCGAAGAAGAAGTACGCCAACAAATTGCTGCCCAAGGCGGGATGGTGCTAAGCGTGCGCCGCAGTTTTTCTTCCTGGTCTCTTAAGAAGAGAAGCACGCGCTTTCCTTTGGTTCAGTTCAGTCAAGAATTGCTCTCACTTCTGACCGCAGGACTTAGTTTAGTAGAATGTATTGAAACATTGGTTGATAAGGAACATGATGCCGGCACACGTAAAATTATCCAGCATTTGCTAACACAGCTCTATGAAGGCATCACTTTCTCCCAAGCACTAGAAGATCATCCACAGATTTTTCCTGCATTGTATATCGCGACGATTCGGGCAAGCGAACGAACGGGTGATCTGCCTGAAGCTTTGACACGATTTGTTAATTACCAAACACAAATGGAAGAAGTTCGCAAGAAGTTAGTTGGTGCTTCAATTTATCCGGTCCTGCTGTTGAGCGTTGGCTTATTAGTCTCATTATTTCTGCTGGTCTTTGTGGTACCAAAATTTAGCGCGATTTATGACGATCTTGGTTCCGATTTACCGTGGCTTTCTCTCCTTTTGATTAAATGGGGACAATTTGTCCATGAGCGTGGCGGGGAATTGGTCGGTATCGTCATATTGTTCGTTAGTATTATTGCCTATATCGTCACACGACCAGCATTTTGGGCGCGTTTAATGCAATATTTATGGCGCATACCCGCGATTGGTGAACACATGCGGGTTTATCAACTTGCTCGTTTTTACAAGACGTTAGGTATGTTATTACGAGGGGGTATCCCGATTACAAACGCATTGGAAATGGTTAGCGGCTTAC
>JAJFJI010000320.1 GCA_021774205.1 Nitrosomonas sp. | reverse complement strand
AAAAAATTTCGATGACTGTGCGCCAATTAAATTTTGCTAATCGACGTGCTCACTATCACGAAGTTATCTCTTTTGCGCATGTTTGATATCGCGTATTGCTATACCGCGTAATAATCGGCCAAGAATATCAGCGCCCGTAATTACCCGTTTTTCTTTAGACCAGATGAGAATAAGATCATTATCGACGACATCATCCGCTTCGGATTCCGGACTCACCTGTAAACGGGATAGTACCTTGCCAAGTAGCGTGTTCGAATCTTTGACGATGATCGGGCGGTGACAATAAGTATAAGGATTGATAGGTTCAGAATCAAAAAGAGATTTACGTAGAAAAGCATTAGCGTTCAATACCATGTAAGGCTGATTGCATTCATCAACAATAATTATCCACTTTTTTCCAGAACGGTTGACTTCCAGTAAGAACGGGTCCAGAACACGACGTTCATATTTCGGAAATATCGGCATGCCACTTTTTGCTGGCAGGCTAATTATGCTATCAGGATCCACATGCTCGCCTTCCTGGGTAACTGAAATGTCATCCAGCGCCAGGAAATTCATAGCGCCAATGCCCTCCAGGCGTTCCACATCCGATTCTTTTGCTTCAATATGCTTGCGAATCAATGTTCGCAGATCACGTTCCCTGAAATACTGAATATTCTCTTTGCCCAGCCACCAGTCCAGTATCATCGCTGAAGGCTTGGCCACCGGGAAAAGAATAATCTGATAAAAGCGCAATAACGGCGCCAGCAGTGCCCCCATGCGCATAGCATGGCGGGAAAAATAAGCCTGGGGGAAGATTTCACCAGCAAACGTGATGAGGATTGTTGAAAAGAAGAAGGCAGTCAGGCCGGCCATTATAGAATTTGATAACAGGGTCAAAAGAACATTAATGCCTACGTTACCCCAAAGAATCGTCGCAAGAAGAAAATTGAAGTCTTTGCGCAGCGCCAAGATCACAATTGCTGCGGGATTTCCGGCGGAAGCGTCCACTTCCAGATTTAGGCGACTGATACCTAGTAGTGCCAGGTTCAGGCCTGAGAACATGGCGGACTGAGTGATACAGAAAAGAATGCCAGCCCAAATCAATGCATCAATCGACAGAACGTTCATTTTGCAGCTCCTGATTTTATTTTTAATGATTACCGGCGTTGTTCAATAATGTTAAAAAGCATTAAAGATTGGGCAGTAAACAGTATCGAATTTTCGTCAAATATCATTTCTATTGTATTGTAATTTAATAGAAAATAATTTATTCGCAGATAAGAATTGATGCGTATAGTGGCAACTTGTGCACGCTGATTGACACCGATGTGGTCGGTTTTATGTGTTTTCTGGTTTTGGCTACCTATTTTCTTTTATAAACGTACGATTAATTTCTAGCGTAATTAAATTGATAACTGTTGTATATTCTTATTTTATTTTTAGATTAAGAAATTTAAAATATGGATTGGCAAGGCTGGTTCTCATTGGCATTATGCATCGTAGCATTGGCTACGCTTATTCTTACACGTATTAAACCGCATCTCGTCATGATGGCGGCACTGACGATATTAAGCGTTTGCGGCATTCTTACCAGCGAAGAAGTGTTGAGCGGATTTAGCAATCAGGGGCTTATTACAGTTGCCGCCATGTTTATCGTCGCAGCTGGTATGTATTCTTCTGGCGCAGTCGATCTGCTGGTTAACCATATTCTAGGCAGACCTGATAATGTGCGTTCTGCATTGTCACGGATGTTCGGGCCGGTGGTATTGCTGAGCGGTTTTCTCAACAATACACCGGTTGTCGCCACCATGATTCCTGCCATTCACACTTGGTCACGCAAAATCGGGATTGCGCCCTCAAAATTAATGATCCCTCTAAGTTATTTCGCAATTCTGGGTGGAACACTCACTTTAATTGGAACCAGCACCAATTTAATTGTGAACAGCCTCTATCAAACACTTACCGGAGAAGCTGGCTTTTCCCTATTTTCAATATCAACTGTCAGCTTGCCGGTAGTCATCGTCGGATTATTGTTTATCTGGATATTTTTCCCCAAATGGCTACCAAACCGAGATCAAAATAAGGCTTTTGCAAACTTGCGTGAATTTACATTGGAGGTATCAGTAGCGCATAGCGGCCCATTGGTAAACAAAACGGTGCAAGAGGCCGGCTTGAGACATTTACATCGTATATATCTTGTTGAAATAGAACGAGATGGTACTGTGATCACTGCCGTGTCATCCGAAGAAAAACTGCATGGCGGCGATCGACTGGTATTTGCTGGGGACACCGACGCGATTTCCGACTTGTTACGTATTAACGGTATCGTACCCTCCACTGAAAGTGGCTATGCGCAAACACTCATGACCCAACGCGCCGAGAGACGTTTAGTAGAAGCTGTGGTATCGCCACACTGCACCACAATAGGGCATGCGATTCGCGATGCGCGTTTTCGCGACCGCTACGGTGCAGTTGTACTCGCAGTAGCCCGAAATGGCGAACGTGTGAAAGGTAACTTGGGTAGCATCAAGTTACAAGCAGGCGATACCTTGCTACTGGAAGCAAGGCCAGCTTTTGTCAGTCGTCAGCGTTACAACAAGGATTTTCTGCTAATCAGTGATTTGGATACCGAAGCACCGCGTCATGAACGAGCATATCTAGCCTGGATTATTCTGTTTGGTGTCGTCTCTGCTGCTGGCTTGGAGCTGATCAGCATGCTTAATGCAGCGTTGATGGGCGCTGGCCTTATGATAATCACCGGCTGCTGCACGGCCAATCAAGCTGAAAGAAGCCTGGATCTCAATGTGCTTATTACCATTGGCGCCTCTTTTGCTTTAGGCATAGCCCTGCAAAAAACAGGTGTTGCCGGATACTTGGCGGAAAGCATAATAGATTTGAGTGATGGCAAACCCTGGCTTCTACTGGTTCTAACCTACCTCACAGTGTCGTTGTTGACAGAAATGATTACCAATAATGCGGCCGCGATTTTGATGCTACCCATCATACTCGAAATCACTGAAAAAGCAGGTTTAAACAATGTCCCTTTTGTCCTCGCCATTATGATGGCTGCATCTGCCAGTTTTGCCACGCCGATAGGCTATCAAACAAATCTAATGGTTTATGGGCCTGGGGGATATCGATTTACGGATTTCTTGCGTGTTGGACTACCAATGAACGCGATAACAGGGATAACAACACTGACCGTATTGTTAATTGGTTGGCCATTGGTTCTCAGTGAGTAGTGCCAGGTAATAACTGATAAATAATCCTGTTTATTCATAGTTACAAACCTCGAATCTAAAGTAACCTATGAACCTGTGGCCTATTACCAACGAGCCAGGATCTATGTTTCTCCCTATAAACCTGACGCTTCGATTGCGATTAATTCTATGAGTATTAAGGACACAGTGAATGCAAAATAAGTTACGTCTCATATCATTCATTATTCTTCTGGCTGGTATAACACTTTTCTCTACTAAGAGTCATACTGCCGATGAAAAACCGTCGCTTCCTGAACAGCCTGCTCAGGAAGAAATTATGTTGTTACTGTTGCCTAAGCATAAACCGTTACAAAATTTATTTTCCAGCAATGAATCAAATACACTGAAAGACGCCCGATTTAATAAATTAAACAATATTATTAACAAGATAAAGCTGCAAAGGGAAGAGATTGAAGAAAAATTTAATTTATTGGAAAAATCAAAAACAGAGCAGGAAAAAGTCAATATTAAAACTGAAATAGATGATATTTATCAATTAATCAAAGAGAAAGAGCAGTCATTTGAAATGATTCAAACTGGCGGATTAGAATTGAGCGAAATTGAAGACTCGCCAGAAGCGCCATTTGATTGGCAAAAGGAGTTGCTAGAGATTTTAAAGCCTATTCTGAGTGAGTTGCACCAACTGACAGAAGACAAACGAGAACGAGTTAATCTTCAGAATAAAATTCCCTTTCTCGAATCGCAGATTCAGGACATTAACGAAAGGCTTGAGTTCATGGCGCAAATCAATATAAAAGGGCTTGAGAATGATGCGTTAAAACAGTTTGATAAAATAAATAAAAAATGGCAAAAACGGCTTGAGGAAGAAAAATATCTACTTGAACTTGCTCATTTGCAACTTGATGAAATGATTAAGTCACAAGCTGAAGAAGAAGTCTCAATTAGCGAATATTTTAAGCAATTCGCTACCGGGCGTGGTGCGACACTTCTTTTTGCAATATTGGCTTTTTTCGTCGTTTTTTTCTTCTTAATGCTGCTGTGGAAAGGCGTTTTATGGATCAACAAACGTAAACATGAAGGTAAGCAGCAAACCTATTTTCAGCGTATCTTCACGCTCATTTACTATACGACGACAATCATATTTTCCTTAACAGCTACTTTCTACGTTCTAAATATACGTAATGACCAAGTTTTAATAGGGATCGCAATCATATTGTTGGTTAGCTTGATCTGGGTACTGAAAAATTCCATTCCACGCTATATGAAGGAATTAAATATGCTTCTTAATGCTGGATCGGTAAGAGAAGGTGAAAGTATTATTTACAATGGTATTCCCATGAAAGTAACAAACCTCAATTTCTATACAAAATTGACTAACCCGGCGCTGCCAAAATTAACATTACAATTACCTCTGTCAGAATTGTCAAATTATATTTCCCGACCCTGCAGCAAAGATGAGCCATGGTTTCCTTGTCAAGAAGGTGATTTTGTCATGCTATCTGATGGCACTTACGGTATGGTTCAGCGTATTACACTTGAGAATGTAATGCTATCCTTACCTAATGGCATGATGCCTCAAACCTATGCAACCGGTGATTTTCTAGCAGAAAAACCGAAAAATTATTCACGCGGCTTTTTTGTAGCTAGCGATTTTGGCATAGACTACAAATATCAGCAGCAATGTACTACTCAGGTTCCTGAGCTACTTTGTGCTGGCATCCGCGAGGGCCTGCGGCAAGAAGCTTATAACGACTTTTTGAATGATATCTGGGTATTTTTTGCACAGGCTAACACTTCATCCTTGGATTATAAGATTGTTGCTGTATTTGATGGCCAAGCTGCGGTTTATTACCATTCAATTACCCGTGACTTGCAACGTTACGCCGTAGAAGTTTGCAATCAGCAACAATGGGAGATTCCGTTCACTCAGTTGGTGGTTCATAATGCTCAGAGTTAAACCGGAATCCTCAGTTGACCGCTGCAGTAGTAAGTCATCTCATAAAAAGAAGACGCATATTTTTCACGATAACACGCACCTTTAAGGTGATGAGCGTGATGATACTTATAGCACGCCGTTCTTTCTTCTTTACGGCGTTGCCGTTGTAATAACGAGTTATCCCGTCTCATTGCGCCTTGCCAAAAAGAAACAACAACGCACGCTAAGCACCACCAAACTGAGGATTTTAGGTTAAAGACTATAAAGTTGCGTCGGTGGATTAAACAAAAGAAACAAGAAAAAAGATGGTAGAGTAAAGAGGAGGACTGACTCCGGTTTTTGTTGGTTTTTTTGGCCGCTCTCAAATGGTGACCCAGCCGAGTCCAAATACGCTCAAAATGTCTGAAAACTCCCGATGGGGAAAATCATTATCCAGTGTGAGAGTGCGAGTACAAGATAAGAAATTATTGACATTGATGGGCACTGAACGAATTTTTTTCCCACGGTAAACCTTGGGTCATAAACTTACCTGTACCAGATTGGTAGGATTCAATTTAATTGCAGTTTTAAAATATAACGTCTGTTTTTCTGCCATATCCTTCAAACACCTTTGTGCTAAGTTCAAACTCAGACCTTTTACACAGTTAATCCTTGAGCCGGAACTCGCTCTGAACGCAAACTATCTTTGTTACTCTTTTCATTCAATCAGCAGGAGTACAGCATAAATGACAGAACTGGAAAATACGTTGAACGAATCCCTAAAACTTACCCTGGACCAGGCATTTTTTCTGTTAGAGCAACAGGACTATAGCCAATTGCAGCTATTATTTGAGCAGGCCCTTCCTGGTCAGTTGGCAGACATCCTGGAAGCCATGCCGCCCAAGGAACGCAAAAAACTATGGGATCTGATTCCAGAAGCACAAGAAGCTGAGACACTGACATTCCTGACTGATGAAGTCCGGAATAGCCTGGTCGTTGAAATGCCAACAGAAAACTTGGTTGCGACTGCCGAGCAGATGGATGCCAATGATTTGGCCGATATGATTGAAGAATTACCAGGACATATCAGACAATCCATTGAGGAAAACTT
>JAJFJI010000319.1 GCA_021774205.1 Nitrosomonas sp. | reverse complement strand
GCCAATTTATAACAAACTTGTATGAATTATGATCACACCTTAGATAAACGGCAATTACGCATTGCGTTTGAACGTGCAGCGGCAAGTTATGATCAGGCGGCTGTATTACAACGTGAAGTATGTAACCGAATGCTATCACGTCTTGATTACATCAAATTTTCACCGAATGCTATTCTTGATGCTGGTAGCGGGACAGGGTATGGCAGCCGCAAATTAGCAATGCGATATCCAGCTTCCAGAATATTGGCAGTGGATATTGCGTTGGCCATGCTATTACAGGCACGCGCATCTGTTGCATGGTGGAAAAAATGGCTGCCAATTCCAGGGAACCGTAGCGATTATGTGTGTAGTGATATGGAACGGTTACCGTTGAAAGAAACCTGTATTGATATGATTTGGTCAAATCTGGCCCTGCAATGGTGCAATGACTTAAAATCGACGTTTGCTGAAGCCTATCGTGTTTTGCGCAGCGAGGGTTTGTTTATGTTTAGCACCTTTGGGCCAGATACTTTGAAGGAGCTGCGTCATGCTTTTCAAAGTGTCGATGATTATCAACACACCAGCCGATTTACTGATATGCACGATATCGGTGACCTATTGGTACATAATGGATTTGCCACACCAGTAATGGATATGGAATACATCACCCTGACCTATGATGATGTCGAACAGGTGATGCGTGATTTAAAAATGATTGGCGCGCATAATGTTACCCAAGGCAGGCGACGTAGCTTAACGGGAAAAAATGCTTGGCGACAAGCGGTTAATCAGTATGAAACCTTACGTCAAGAAGGAAAACTGCCAGCAACCTTTGAAGTGATTTATGGCCATGCCTGGAAGCCGCAATCGCGCAAAGCAGTTCTGACGCCTGAAACCAGAAGGCAAATCGGCCTCGAATAAAATTGCTGTCTTTTGATGACTGAAGGTTATTTCATTACCGGAACCGATACTGGCATTGGCAAAACACTGGTTAGTTGTGCATTACTTCATGCTTTTGCGGCAAATGGCAGAAAGGTGATCGGCATGAAGCCGGTAGCGGCGGGTTGCGAAAATGGGCACTGGATGGATGTCGATTTGCTGGTGGCTGCAAGTACGGTTTCTGCGCCATGCAAGCTAGTAAACCCCTATGCATTAATTCCACCACTTGCGCCGCATATCGCAGCAAAACAGTCAAATATTGAAATTGATCCCACGGTTATCCAAAAAGCCTTTTTTGAATTAAAAAAGACTGCTGAGACAGTAATTATAGAAGGCGTCGGTGGATTTCTGGTACCACTCAGTGGTCAATATGATGGCGCAGATTTGGCGCGAATACTAAACCTTCCGGTGATATTGGTGGTTGGACTGCGGCTGGGTTGCCTTAATCATGCCCTATTGACCGCACAAGCTGTAAAGGCTAATGGCTTACGGCTCGGGGGTTGGGTCGCGAACGGCATTGATCCCCAGATGTTGGCGCAGAAAGAGAATATCCAAACGTTGAAGCAACGGCTGGATTGTCCACTGCTCGGCATCATTCCGTTTGTGAAAGACATGAACCTGAAGAACATATCCAAATTGCTAGACATCAGAGAACTAGCATGATTAGCAAGATAGGATCGTAGCGTCCACACGCTGGTTATCGGGATGCAATGATCGCTTTAAATTTTTCAGTTGTTTTGATGAGTGTTGCTTGAATCCCAGATTCCCAAGCAGAATGGCCTGCGTCTTCAATAATGATATATTCGGCCTGGGGCCATGCTTGATGCAGATCATCAGCACTAATAATCGGACATACCGCATCGTAACGACCTTGTACGATTGTTGCGGGGATATGGTGAAGTTTGTTGGCATTATCCAGCAGCGAATTTTCCGGCAAAAATATATCATGGCTGAAATAATGGGCTTCCATACGCGCCAAACCTAATGCAACGACGTCACCAGAAAAATAATTAACAGTTTCCGGGCTAGGCAACAACGTCGAGCACGACCCTTCGTAAGCGCCCCAGGCGCGTGCGGCCGGCATATGAACTGTCGGATCGGGGTCTAAAAGGCGCTGATAATAAGCGGAAAGAATATTATCACGCTCTGTGGGTGACAACAGGCTGACAAAACTATTCCAGGCTTCAGGAAAGAAATTACGTAGCCCGTAAAGAAACCATTCAATTTCTTGTTTGCGACAAAGAAAAATACCACGCAAGATAAAACCAAAGCAGCGATTCGGATGCGCTTCGCCATAAGCAAGTGCCAACGTACTTCCCCATGACCCGCCAAAGATTAGCCACTGGTCGATACCGAGGTGTTGCCGTAATGTTTCGATGTCATTAATAAGGTGCGGCGTCGTATTGTCACGAATTTCCCCTAAAGGCGTGGAACGTCCTGAACCACGTTGATCAAAAATAACAATTCGATAATGGTCTGGATCAAAAAAACGGCGGTGCGCCGGCGCTGAACCAGCACCGGGTCCGCCATGAAGAAATAATACGGGTACGCCGTTAGGATTGCCCGACTGTTCCCAGTACATGGTGTGTAGCGTATCCAGCGGCAGCATGCCACTGTCATATGGTTCAATTTCTGAAAATAGTTCTGTATGTTGATTGTTATTCATGGCGGCCTTACTGGAAATTAATCAAAAAATAAGCTGTAGTGCCTGTTCAATTTACCATAACTTATATCGTTTTCCACTTTCTCCACTTTCTTTGCAAAACTGATCACTACCCTCGGCCGTCAAACGACAAGCATCATTAATATGGGGGAAAAGAAATTAATATATGTGGCAACTCAGCAGGAACCGCCTGAGGTGTTAATGGCATTAATATGATTCTGTTCCATCTGGTTAATACGGTCTACATTAGCGCGCCAAATTCCATCCATAATTGGTTGGTAGAATCGATGTAAACTAAAAATAGGTTGCGCTAAGAAACCGCGTTGTTGCTTGTGCCGAGCATTTCCGGAACCTGCGTCAAAAAAGCGAATATCGTTGGCAATAGCCCATTGTATCGGCTGGTAGTAACAAGCTTCAAAATGTAAGTGCTCATAGTGCTTCTCACTGCCCCAATAACGTCCGTAAAGGTGTTTTTCTCCACGTACTAGCATTGACAAAGCCACTGGATTGGTCTCATTGTTACGCTCAAAAGCAGCGACGAATACGATACGGCTCGCCAGATTCTCGGCTAAGCCGTGAAAAAAACGAGAATTTAAATAGTGACTCGAGTTATTAAATTTTTGACAGGTAGTGGCGTAAAAATCATACATGCGTGCAAACCAGGCTTCGCGTGCTTCAAGCCCAGGGACGGTGATCAAATGAATACCCTGCTGTGTTTGCTTTAACCTTTCTCTGCGTATGCTTTTACGCCGCTTACTTCTATAAGTGGTTAGGTAGTCGTCGAAATTATCGTAACCCTGGTCCTCCCAAATCAGCGCATGGTGCAGCCAGCGTGACAAGCCCAGCGATGACATGTATGTGCCCCAGTGCGGGTCTACCCGCAGGAAGTGACAACCAGAGAAACCTTGCTGTTGGCACATCGTGTTAATCTCTTCCAGCATGAGCCGGCATAGCGCCAATTCGTTCTCATTCTGGTCAATCAAAAAACGGTAGCCTGTTGCAGGGGTAAAGGGGCTCATCCCCAGTAACTTGGGATAATAAGGTAAATTCAGTTGCTCAGAAATTTCAGCAATCTGTTGATCAAACACAAATTCGCCACGGCTGTGAAATTTAACATACAGCGCTGCTGCAGCAATCAAGCGCCCGCTCCGCCATACACCCAGATGCAGTGGCAGCCAGCCTGTCTTGCCACCTACGCAACCGCTGGTCTCCAGCAAGTTTAACCAGTCCCAGTCGAGAAACGGAAAATTGTACGGACGGGAAAGTCGTTGCCAGGCTGCACGGTCGAACTCAGCGAGCGTGGTGTGCCATTGAAAAACTAGGGCCTTGGCGCTCACAAGGTTAGCGTCTCGACAACTTGCGCCAAACAAGCAAACGATTGTTAGCAGGCATAGCATGATCGGTTATTAGAAAAAGACCATTCGCCTCAGCTTGAAATACCAGTTTGCCTATATCACGTAAACCGCTCTCCGGATCGCTTGCACGCAGGTAAGCATCAAAGCTTGCATTGCTTTCACTCGTGTAACCACCATCCCGGTTAAAAGGACCGTAGCTGCAAAATATGCCGCCGGCTGGTAACAAGCTTCCAACCTTGGAAAACATGCGACAAACTTGTTGCCAACTAACAATATGCAATGTATTAGCAGTGTACGCGGCATCCATGGCCGGAATCAGCCAGGGCTCATCG